>JAZSKM010000020.1:0-7580 GCA_045534835.1 Eubacteriales bacterium
ATCAACGAAGCTGTTGAACTTATAAAGCAGTACGATGACGAAAAGACAAAAGGCTTTGTAAACGGAGTTCTTAACTCGGTTAAAGAGGAGCTTGAAAAATGAAACCTTGTTTTGTCGGTGTAGATACCAGCAACTATACAACTTCTATCGGTATAGTTGACACCGAGGGTACTGTCCTTGCGAATATCAAGAAGCTCTTGCCTGTGGCTGAGGGGGAATGCGGTCTCAGACAAAGCGATGCGGTTTTTGCACACATTAAAAACCTGCCGTATGTTTTGGAAGAGGCACATAAAGTTCTTCTCGGCCGTGACATACTTGCAATAGGTTATTCGTCAAGACCGCGTAATGTTGACGGCTCGTATATGCCTTGCTTTTTATGTGGCAGTGACATCGCACTTGCGCTTGGCGTGGGTAAGGACATACCAAAATTTGCGTTTTCTCACCAGTGCGGACATATTTCAGCGGCACTCACATCGGCAAATGTTTGGGATGTTGCGGGAGCACGTTTTATTGCTTTTCACGTTTCTGGCGGTACTACCGAGGTGCTTTTATGCAGTTCCGACAATAGCGGATTTTCTGCCGAAATTATTGGCGGCACCCGTGATTTGAATGCAGGACAGGCTATTGACCGCGTGGGTGTTATGCTTGGTATGAGGTTCCCCTGTGGTGTAGAGCTTGAACGGGTCTCAGACGCTTTTTGCGGGAAACTTAGCAAACCGAAAATCAGTGTTTCTGACGGATACTGCAATCTTTCAGGACTTGAAAACCTTGCGGCAAAACTCTATAAAGAGAGCAATGACAAGGCTAAAACAAGTGCTTTTGTGCTTGAATTTATTGCAAGCACTTTGCTGAAAATGGCGACTGATGCGCGTGAAAAGTACGGACAACTGCCAATTATTTTTGGCGGAGGCGTGATGAGCAATATGCGTATTAGGCAAAAACTGTCTTCGCTTAGTGACGTCTATTTTGCAGAGCCTGCGCTTTCTACAGATAACGCAGTTGGTATTGCTGTACTGACTAAAAGAAAATTTGAAGAATAGGAGGAAACTTCGTGGCAGATTTTCAGGATATCTTTAATGCTCAAACTAATAGCGGAAGCGGCGCACTGACCGTAACGCAGCTTAATGAATATATAAAGGCGAAAATCGATGCCGACGGTTTTCTTTCGCGAGTTCTTATAAAAGGTGAGATATCAAACTTTACCAACCACTATAAAACTGGCCATTTTTATTTTACCATCAAAGACGAAGGCTCCTTAATCAAGGCTGTTATGTTCCGCGGCGCTGCGAGTAAACTTAACTTTGTTCCCGAAAACGGAATGAAAATTCTTGCACGCGGACGGGTTTCTGCATTTGTACGTGACGGGCAGTATCAACTTTATTGTGAGGCTATGGAGCCTGACGGAATTGGCGCGCTTTACTTTGCGTTTGAACAACTTAAAAAGAAGCTTTCCTCCGAGGGACTCTTTGACGAAAGCAGAAAAAAGGCTCTTCCTAAAATTCCAACACGGATAGGTGTTATTACCTCACCAACCGGTGCGGCAATAAGGGATATTATAAATGTTCTCGGCAGGCGCTTCCCGTATGCCAAAGTTGTGCTTTATCCTGCACTTGTTCAGGGCGCTGAAGCGACCCCCTCGCTTATTGAGGGAATGAAATATTTTAACGAGCATAGAAATGTTGATGTGATTATTATCGGTCGCGGAGGCGGTTCTATCGAGGACCTTTGGGCATTCAACAGTGAGGAGCTTGCACGCGTAGTTGCCGCTTCTGAAATTCCTACGATTTCGGCAGTAGGACACGAAACCGATTTTACAATATGTGATTTTGTAGCTGACCGCCGTGCGCCTACACCGTCTGCTGCTGCGGAGATTGCCGTGCCTGAAACCTATGAGCTTATGCATAAGATAGATAATATTATCGGGCGAATGTCACTGTTGCTCACCAAACGGATTGACCACGGCAAGCAGGTGCTTAACTTTTATAAAACGCAAGGTGTTTTTGCGTATCCCGAGCGTTTGTTTGAGGACAGAAAAATGCAGTTATTGCTACTCGGACAGCGCATAGAGGGCGCCGCATCAACGGTCCTCTCTTCAAACAAGCATATGTTTTCTGAACTTAGTGCAAAGCTTGAGGCGCTTAGTCCGCTTGGCATCCTTTCGCGCGGATATTCTGTTGCTTCAAATAAAGACGGCAGGGTGCTGTCATCAATAAATGACGTAGATGAATGTGAACTGATTACCGTGCGTGTTAAGGACGGTAATATTTATACCAGAGTTGAAGGTAAGGAGTAGAAAATGGCTGAAAGAGAAAAAAGCTTTGAGGCGGCGATGGCTCGCCTTGAAGAAATAGTACGTGCGCTTGAGAGCGGCAATGCAGGACTTGATGATTCTCTTGGACTGTTTGAAGAGGGGATTTCGCTTGTTAAGCTTTGCAATTCCAAGCTTGAAGGCGCTGAACAGAAAGTAAAAATGCTTGCTAAAGGTGATGACGGAAATCTTGGCGAAACTGATTTCACCGGAGGCGGTAAATAATGGTTATAAGAGAAAGACTGCAAGAAAACTCGAAATTAACTGAGGACTTTCTAAGCGCTTTCTTCGTAGGTAAAAATACAAGGCTCTACGAGGCTATGCAGTATAGTATCAACTGCGGCGGAAAGCGTATCAGGCCGTTTCTTGTAATAGAGTTTTGCCGTATGCTTGGCGGAAGTGATACTGCCGCGTTGCCGTATGCTGCAGCACTTGAAATGATACATACCTTTTCGCTGATTCACGATGACCTGCCGTGTATGGATAATGACGATATTCGCAGAGGCAAGCCGACAAATCATAAGGTGTATGGCGAAGCAACTGCTTTACTTGCAGGAGATGCAATGATATTTTCGGCGTTTGAGTGTGCGCTTATTAACGGCGAGGTGAGCGAAAGCAACAGGCTGGCTGCCATTAAAGAGCTTGCTTTAGCGGCAGGTGCAAGCGGTATGTGCGAGGGGCAGATGCTTGATATAGAGGGAGAGAGCAGAGCGCTTGAGTTTGATGAGCTGCTTACACTTCACTCACATAAAACGGGCGCGCTGCTGAGAGCTGCGGCAAGACTTGGCGCAATTGCTGCAAGCGTAGACGAGGATACCGTAAACGCCTGTGGCATTTTCGGTGAAAAAATCGGACTCGCCTTTCAGATAATCGACGATTACCTTGACCGATATGGTAGTACAGAGGAGCTTGGCAAGCCTTGTGGAAGCGATATTAAAAACGAAAAAACAACCTTCCTTTCGTTTATGGATGCCGACAAAGCGCTTGAATATGCTAAAAATGTTACTACTGATGCCTGTGATGCAATAAGCGGTTTCAAAAACTCAGATGTGCTTATAGAACTTGCACAATATCTGCTTTCGAGGAAAAACTGATGCGGCTTGATGTTTTTCTTTCGGAAAACGGGTATGCAGAGAGCCGTCAGCGTGCCAAACTGCTTATCACTTCCGAGTGCGTAAGCGTAAACGGAAAAATGGTAAATAAGCCTGCATACGATGTTTCGGGTAATGATACCGTAAATGTAAGCGGTGATCCTATCGGGTATGTAAGCCGCGGTGCCCTAAAGCTTAAAGCTGCATTTGAGACATTTGGTCTTTCTGCCAACGGACTTGTTTGTGTGGATATCGGTGCTTCCACGGGCGGTTTTACCGACTATTTACTTAAGCAGGGTGCAAAAAAAGTTTATGCTGTTGATTCGGGCACAGATCAGCTTGCTATGTCACTCAGGAATGATAAAAGAGTCGTCTCTATGGAAAAGTACAATGCGCGCAACCTTTCTTTAGACGATTTTGACAGCGGCGTTGATATGGCGGTTATGGATGTATCGTTCATATCGCAGACTTTGATTATTCCTGCATTGTATGATATTTTGAAAGCGGGGGCTATTTTTGTAAGCCTTATCAAACCGCAGTTTGAAGCGGGAAGAGAAGCTGTTGGTAAAGGTGGAATAGTAAAAAGTCCTGCATCGCGTGCTTTTGCTATTAGAAAAGTAATTGATTTCGCTTTAAAACACGGCTTTAGGCTGTGCGGTCTTACTGTTTCTCCCATTCTCGGGGGAGATGGAAATACTGAATATTTAGCCTATTTTGCTAAGGGAGACTCCGCATCTCCTATTATCGAAAATATTGAACAATTGATTTTGAGGTGTCTATGAAACGTGTAGCCATCGTTCCGACCATAAGGCAAAAGGAAGATTTAAACTATACAGC
The DNA here is from genome assembly GCA_045534835.1 of Eubacteriales bacterium. Lineage (GTDB taxonomy): Bacteria > Bacillota > Clostridia > Oscillospirales > CAG-272 > UMGS902. Next base: position 4,237 of record JAZSKM010000020.1, read on the forward strand.
GGGCGCGATATCCGAGTTTAAAAGGTGCGGTGCCGAGGTATATATTGAGCGGTCATTTTCAAGCTTGAATTTAGACGGCGGTGTAGTTTTTACAGATTCCGAAACTCTTTATAAAGAGTGCGATCTTATTACAGTGCTCGGCGGTGACGGCTCTATTCTCCGCGCTGCAAAAAATGCACTTACATATGATAAACCCGTGCTTGGCATCAACCTTGGCAGAGTCGGGTATATGGCAGAGCTTGAAAAAGACGAGCTTGAGCATATTGGTAGAATTTATGACGGCGGCTTTACCATTGAAAAGAGAATGACGCTCTCTGTTTTTGTCCGTGATGAAAACGGTAGGACCGTGTCGCTTGGGACTGCGCTTAACGATGTTGTTGTCGAGCGCGGCTCATATTCCCAGTGTGCCGACCTTTCTCTGTATGCTGACGGTAAAAACGTTCGTGCATTCCGTGCTGACGGTTTGATTATCGCCACTCCAACAGGCTCTACCGCCTATTCTATGGCGGCAGGCGGAAGTGTGCTTGACCCTACGATAGAATGTATCTGTGCAACGCCCATTTGCCCGATTTCAAGATACGCTTGTCCAATAGTATTTTCAGGAGACAGCGTTCTTGAAATTTCACATAAGGATGAAAGAATACACGGACTTGTGGTCTCTGTTGACGGTGAAGCTATGCACGATTTAAAGATTGGCGAGTCACTTATCGTCAAGCGCTCCGAAAAAGCTGTCAATTTGGTGTCTGTAAAAGACGAAGGCTTTTTTGAAACATTAAATAACAAAATTTCACAATATGAGTTGAAAGGTTGACTTGTGAGGTGTCGATATGAAAAGCAAAAGACAGGAAAAAATATTAGAGCTTATTAATGAATATGAGATAGAAACACAAGAAGAGCTGATCTTTTATCTTAACAAGTTTGGCTTTGAAGTTACTCAAGCAACTATTTCGCGTGATATCCGCGAGCTTAAGCTTACTAAGATTATAGGAAGTACAGGCAACTACAGATATTCTGTTAGTGATAACGTTTCGCGCAAAACAACTGTTCCGAAATTTAACGGTGTTCTGGTTGACTCTATCACAAAGGTTTCGTACGCGAATAATATCATCGTACTTAAAACCTTTCCAGGTCTTGCAAACGCGATAGGCTCTGGCATTGATGCAATTCATTCGCCAGATATTCTCGGTTGTGTTGCAGGTGATGATACCGTAATCATCATTGTCATCAGTGAACAGGCGGCTAAAGATATTTCTGAAAAAATTAAGCAACTGATGCGTTCTGTATAATTTAAATCTTAAATATTCGGAGGTTTACAATGCTTGTTTCGCTGCATATTGAGAATATAGCGGTAATCAAGTGTGTTGATATTGATTTTTCGGATGGTTTTACTGCACTTACCGGCGAAACCGGTGCCGGAAAGTCTATTCTTATTGACAGTATTGGTTTCTTACTGGGCGCACGCAGTTCCCGTGACCTCTTGCGAAGTGGCGAGGAAAAAGCACTTGTCAGCGCAATGTTCTGCGGATTTGACAGAAATGCTGAAAGGCTTTTTTCAGAGAACGACATTTCACCTGATGCAGACGGAAATTTGCTTATCAGCCGTACAATGACTGCAGACGGCAGAACCCAGAGTAAAATCAATGGCCGCGCCGTCAGTTCATCGACGGTCCGTGAGATTGCTCCGGTTCTTGTCAATATTCACGGTCAGAATGACAGCTTAAGGCTGCTTGAAGACGAAAATCACATTATCTTTCTTGACGCATATGCGCAGAATCGGTCAATTAAAGATGACTACTATCAAAAATTTACTTCGTATAAATTTGCTAAGAGTATTTTAAAGGATTTAGAAGCTAAAAAAAGTGAAAAAGCACGCCGTGAGGCAGAACTTAAAAGCACATTAAAGCTGCTTGAGAGTGCTAAAATCAAACAAGGCGAAGAAGAAAAACTACTCGAAGAAAAGAAGATAGTTGCAAATGCCGAAAAAATATCAAAGCAAACTTCGTTTGTCTGGCGTGCGCTTAAAGGCTCGGAAAAGGCGAATGCCGCGTATATTCTTGACCGCTGTGCTGCTGCACTTTCCCAGATTGCAGATTCTCTTCCGCAGGCTAACGAGCTTTCTGCAAGGCTAAAGAATTTGCAGTACGAAGCTGAGGATATCGCCGAAACTGTATATGACTTCACTGGCGGAACGTTTGAGGATGTAGCTGAAAAACTCGATAGAATAGAGAGCAGAATAGCAACAATTCAGCGACTAAAAAAGCATTTTGCAACAGATGAAGCAGGATTGATTTCGCTTTATGTAAACATTAAAGCCGAGCTTGCGACACTTGAAAATCTTGACGACGAATTTTTGAGTGCTGAGAAAAAGTGCCGCGATGCAAGGGAAGCTGCGCTTCTCTCTGCAAAGCAGCTTAGAGATTCGCGTTTTAGCGCCGCAAAAGCACTTGTACCGCTTGTTCTCAGAGAACTTGAGTTTCTCGATATGGAAAAAGTGGTATTTGATATCAGTATTACCGAAAAAGAACCGCTTTGCGAAAACGGTGCGGACGATGTTGTGTTTTTGATTTCTGCAAACAAAGGCGAGATTCCTCGCCCGATTTCAAAAATCGCTTCAGGCGGTGAGCTCGCGAGAATAATGCTTGCGGTTAAAACAGTTTTTGCTGATGCTTTCGGGGTACATACCGTTATTTATGACGAGGTTGATACCGGAGTTTCGGGTAAAACTGCACGTAAAATTGGTATTAAGCTTAAAGAGAGCGCACGTGCTACACAGACTATCTGTGTGACTCATTCCGCACAGATTGCATCATTGGCGGACACGCACCTGCTTATTAGTAAAAATGCCGTGGGCGAGCGAACCGAAACAACCGTAAAAACAATTGACGGCGAGGCTCGCACCGCGGAGATCGCCCGTATTCTTAGCGGAGTTACCGTTAGTGAAAATATGATGGTTTCTGCAAGAGAATTGATTGACGAAGGAAGAAAAATATAAAAATTATCATACAATATTTAGGAGAACAAAGATGACACTTTTTGAAGAACTTAAAGCCAGAGGACTTCTGGCGCAGCTCACCGATGAGGATGAGATCCGCAATATGATCAACGCCGGCAAGGCGACTTTCTATATCGGTTTTGACTGCACTGCAGACAGCCTTACGGCAGGACATTTTATGGCGCTTACGCTTATGAAGCGCCTGCAGATGGCAGGCAACCGTCCTTTTGCGCTTATTGGCGGCGGCACAACTATGATAGGCGACCCGTCAGGACGTACCGATATCCGTAAAATGCTCACAAAAGAGGACATCGACCATAATGCAGAATGCTTTAAAAAGCAGATGGAGCGA
>JAZSKM010000024.1:0-18669 GCA_045534835.1 Eubacteriales bacterium
AATGTCGATTATGCTCTTCACCTCGGGTACCACGGGTACAAGCAAATGTGTTATGCTCTCTCAGCACAACCTCTGCTCCGCGATAAACGCCGCTTGCGGAAGCGTTTACTTCTTCCCCGACGATGTTCTTCTCTCCGTACTTCCCGTACACCATACATATGAGCTTTGCTGTACCCTGTCGGGTATGAACTACGGTATGCGCGTTGCCATAAACGACTCGCTCCGTCACGTTCTCCGCAATATCAATAAGTTTAAGCCCACGGCGCTTGTTCTCGTTCCGCTTTTCGTAAACACAATGGAAAAGAAAATTTGGGACGAGCTTCGCAAAAAGAAGCTTGACAAGGTTATGCGCGGCCTTATGAAGACCTCGAACGCTATAAGAAAGGTCGGAATTGATATGCGCCGCGGTCTTTTCAGTGCGGTGCTTAAGTCATTTGGCGGCAACTTAAGAAAGATTATCTGCGGCGGCGCCGCTCTCAATCAGGATATTGCAAACACCTTCCGCTCGCTCGGTATCGAGATCTGGGAGGGATACGGCATCACTGAATGTTCACCCCTTGTTGCAGTTGATGTTTACTATGCGCCAAAGCCCGGCACCGTTGGTCTGCCCGTTTCCTGCTGCACTGTTAAGATTGATGCAACCGACACAGACGAAGTAGGTCACGAGGTCGGCGAAATTCTTGTCAAGGGCGACAACGTAATGCTCGGCTACTACGGCGACGAAGAAGCAACCGCCGCTGCATTTACCGAGGACGGCTATTTCCGTACCGGTGACGTCGGCTACCTCGACGAAGATGGCTATCTTAAGATTACCGGCAGAAGTAAGTCTGTTATCGTGCTTGAAAACGGCAAGAACGTATTCCCCGAAGAAATCGAAGAGTACCTTGAACCGCTTGATATGATTACCGAATGCGTTGTAGTCGGCAGAAAAGCAGAGGACAGCGACGCAGTTATCCTCACCGCCATAATCTACCCTGACCGCACAAAGTTCGCCGAGGGCGCGTCCGACGAAGATATTCTCGCCGTGCTTAAAGCCGAGATTGACAAAATCAACCGCAAGCTCGTAAGCTACAAGCACATCCGCAAAATAGAGCTTCGCAACACCGAGTTTGAAAAAACAACCACAAGAAAAATCCGCAGAAACTTAGTTAAATAGAAAAAAAGCCTCGGCTGCAGCCGAGGCTTTTTTTTACAAGCAAGTGTGATTTTTAGGTGTACGTTATTGATTTTGTTTTGTCACTGTTGTATAATACTTCTTACGTGTAAACTTTATATAAGAAAGGAAAAAACATATGTTCAAACGGCTTGCAGCCTGCGTAAGAGAGTACAAGCTACCTTCGCTGCTGACGCTTATTTTCATAGTGTGCGAAGCGGTTATAGAAACCTTTATACCGTTTATCACATCAAAGCTTGTAAATCAACTTCAGCTTGGTGCAAAAATGACCACCGTAATCAGTACGGGTATTTTCCTTATTGTTATGGCAATGCTTTCGCTTGCGTGTGGAGGAATTGCGGCAGTAACCTGCGCCAAGGCATCTGCAGGATTTGCAAAAAATCTGCGCAGCGACCTTTTTAATAAAATCGGAAAATACTCTTTTGAAAACATCGACAAATTCTCTGCCACCTCGCTCGTCACGAGAATGACAACAGACGTTGCAAATACGCAAATGTCGTTTATGATGATAATCCGTACTGCAATACGCGCTCCTCTTATGCTTGTTTTCTCAATAATTGCAGCATATATTATGGGCGGCGCCCTTGCTACCTCGTTTGTAGTTATTATCCCTGTCCTCGGCGGCGGTCTTTTTCTCGTCAGCCGCAAGGCTATGCCTGCATTCCGCAGAGTTTTCCGTAAATATGACCGCCTCAACGAATCTATCGAGGAAAATGTACGCGGTATGCGCGTGGTCAAAGGCTTTTCGCGTGAGGACTATGAAAAAAAGAAGTTCGGTGATGCTGCTGAGGATATCTGCGGCGACTTTACAAAGGCTGAGCGTATTGTAGCACTCAACTCGCCGATAATGCAGTTCTGCATCTACTTCAATATGGTATTTGTAATGATTGTCGGCTCAAAGCTTGCGATTGAAAGCGGCGGCGCTCTTATCAACGTGGGCGAAATCAGCGCTATGCTCACCTACGGCGTGGCTATACTTATGCAGCTTATGATGCTGTCTATGATATACGTTATGATTACTATGTCGGGCGAGTCGATGAAGCGTATTTTTGAAGTGCTTGAGGAGGAACCCTCGCTGAAGAATCCCGAAAATCCGATAACAGAGGTTGCAGACGGCTCTATAGTTTTTGAAAACGTGAGCTTCAAGTATTCAAAAACTGCGAAAAAGTATGCCCTCTCCGATATTGATTTGAAAATCGAGAGCGGTATGACAGTCGGCATTATCGGCGGCACAGGCTCAAGTAAAACTACTCTCGTTCAGCTTATCCCGCGCCTTTACGATACCACTGAGGGTACAGTTTCGGTTGGCGGAAGCGACGTTCGCGACTATGACATTGAAACGCTGCGCGGCGCAGTTGCAATGGTTCTTCAGAAAAATCTGCTTTTCTCAGGTACAATAAAAGAAAATCTCCGTTGGGGCGACAAGAATGCAAGCGATGACGACATTATCGAGGCGTGTAAGCTCGCCGAGGCGCACGGCTTTGTCACAAGCTTCCCCGATGGTTATGACACATATATCGAGCAGGGCGGTACTAATGTATCGGGCGGTCAGAAGCAGCGCTTGTGTATAGCCCGCGCACTGCTCAAAAAGCCGAAGATTCTCATTCTTGACGACTCGACAAGCGCAGTAGATACCAAAACCGATGCGCTTATACGCCGCGGCTTTAAGGAATACATCCCCGACACCACAAAAATAATTATTGCACAGCGTATCTCCTCAGTAATGGATGCGGATATGATAATCGTTATGGATAACGGTCGTATCAGTGCCGTCGGCAAGCACGACGACCTTCTTTCGTCCAGCGAAATCTATCGCGAGGTCTACACTCAGCAGACACACGGAGGTGAAGACAATGAATAAAAATACCTCTAAAGGCAATGTACTTCTCCGTGTTTTCAGATATCTTATCAGTTTCTACCCCGTGCTACTCCCCACCGCAGGCATTTGTATCATTCTGTCCGCAATAGTTTCGGCAATTCCGTCAATCTTCACTAAAAAGGTGCTTGATGTAATCACAGAGTTCCTTGAAAGCGGCTCGCGTGACTACGCAGCAGCGGCAGAAATGATTCTCCCCTCGATTATCCTGCTTGTCATTCTTTACGTAATTTCTCTCGTTCTTATCACAACCTATCAGCAGCTTATGGCGTATATAACGCAGGGCTTTCTTTCGGGGATGCGCCGCAAGATGTTTGACGGTATGCAGAATCTACCTATCCGCTATTTTGACACCAACAAGCACGGCGATATTATGAGCCATTATACAAACGATATTGACACCCTTCGCCAGCTTGTATCGCAGTCACTACCGAGCCTTTTAAACTCAAGTGTTATCGTTATAACGGTGCTTAGCATTATGCTCTACTACAGCGTGTGGATGACCTTAGTCGTTCTTATCGGAGTATTGGCTATGGTACTTGTATCGAAAAAAATCGGCGGCGGAAGTGCAAAATACTTTGTCCGTCAGCAGATGTCCATAGGCGCTGCAGAAGGCTACATTCAGGAAATGATGAACGGTCAGAAGGTCATCAAGGTGTTCTGCCACGAAAAAGAAAGCGAAGAAGGCTTTAATAAAATCAACGATTCGCTGTATAATGACAGCTATCGCGCGCACGCATATGCAAATATGCTCGGCCCTATCATTATGAACATCGGTAACATTCTGTACGTTATCTGTGCTACTGTCGGCGGACTTTTCCTTATCTCTGATTTTCCGAACCTTTCTATATCAGGTCAGGCATTCAGCATAAGCATTGTCGTTCCGTTTCTCAATATGACAAAGCAGTTTACGGGCAACGTAAATCAGCTCTCTCAGCAGATAAACTCTATCGTTATGGCTATGGCAGGCGCTAAGCGTATCTTTACGCTTATCGACACCGAGCCAGAAACCGACGATGGCTACGTAACCCTTGTAAATGCAAAAGTTGACGAAAACGGCAACATTGAAGAAACCAGAGAGCGCACTGGCAAATGGGCGTGGAAGCATCCTCACGGTGACGGCACTCTCACATACACTCTCCTTCGCGGAGATGTACGCCTTACCGAAGTGGATTTTGAATACGAAGAGGGCAAGCCCGTACTAAAGAATGTTTCAGTCTACGCAGAGCCTGGGCAAAAGGTGGCTTTCGTAGGTGCAACGGGCGCGGGCAAAACTACAATTACCAACCTTATCAACCGTTTTTATGACATCGCGGACGGCAAGATACGCTATGACGGCATCAATATAAACAAGATAAAGAAAAGCGACCTTCGCCGCTCGCTCGGAATCGTTTTGCAGGATACCAATCTCTTTACAGGCACAGTAATGGATAATATCCGGTACGGCAGGCTTGATGCAAGCGACGAAGAATGTATAGCGGCGGCAAAGCTCGCAGGTGCACATGACTTTATTACCAGACTGCCGCGCGGATACGAAACCGAGCTTGCAAATAACGGTGCTAACCTTTCGCAGGGGCAAAGACAGCTTATTGCTATAGCGCGTGCCGCAGTTGCAGACCCACCCGTTATGATACTTGACGAGGCGACCTCATCAATAGACACCCGTACCGAGGCAATAGTTCAGCGCGGTATGGATAAGTTAATGGAGGGGCGCACGGTATTCGTTATCGCGCACCGCCTTTCCACCGTCAAAAACTCTGATGTTATTATGGTACTTGACCACGGCGAAATCATAGAGCGCGGCAACCATAACAAGCTTATCGAAGAAAAAGGCACCTACTACCAGCTTTACACAGGCGCATTTGAGCTTGAATAATAAAAATCCCGATTGCATAAGCAATCGGGATTTTTATTATTCAACTGATATTAGTCGCTAACGTAAGGAATAAGAGCCATCTGTCTTGCTCTCTTTACAGCGACGGTAAGCTGACGCTGGTGAACAGCGCAGGTGCCGGAGATTCTCCTGGGAAGAATCTTGGAGCGCTCGCTTACGAGCTTCTTCAGTCTTACAGTATCCTTGTAATCGATATAATCGATCTTATCAGCGCAGAAGAGGCAAACCTTCTTCTTCTTTCTCATAGGGCGGAAAGGGCGCTGTGTGGTTTCAGTCTTGTTGTTATCCATTATAAAACCCTACTGTTAAAAACAGATTTCCTTTCTATAAATTCTTGTTCATTAGAACGGCAAGTCATCCTCTTCGGAAACTGCCTCAAACTTGGGCGCTGCCGCATCCGTATTGGAATATGAGGGTGCCGCATATGCATCCGGCGTGTACTGGGAAGCACCGCCTGAAGAATCAGACTTGTTTTCTACAAATCCAACTTCGTCAGCAACAACCTCGGTTACATAACGCTTGTTGCCCTGACTGTCGGTGTAGCTTCTGCTCTGAAGAGCGCCACAAACCAAAATCGGCTTGCCCTTTTTGAAATAGCGCGAAACGAACTCTGCTGTCTGTCTCCACGCAACAATGCTGATGAAGTCCGCAGTCTGCTGTCCCTCAGTTGCATTCTTGCTCTGATAGCGGCGGTTGATAGCTATTGTAAATGTAACTACCGAAATACCGGTGGGTGTCTGTTTGAGCTCAGGTTCTGCTGTCAAATTGCCAATCAGAATAACCTTATTTAAACTTGCCATATACTCGCCTCCGTAAAATTACTTCTTAGCCTTCTTAGCTTCAAGACGGATTACGATGCCGCGCATGATGTTTTCATCAATGTTATAGCGACGCTCGAGCTCCGCAGGAAAACCAGGCTCACTCGTAAAGTTTACGAGGACGTAGTATCCCTCGGTAATATCGTCGATAGGATATGCAAGACGGCGCTTGCCCCACTCGTCGATTTCGCCTACGGTACCGTTTTCTGCGATAAGAGCAGTGAACTTGTCCACTGTTGCCTTCATATCATCCTCAGCGATTGTGGGATTAACGACAAACAGTGTTTCGTAAGAATTTACTACCTTTTCCATCTGTATTACACCTCCTTATGGACTTATGGCCGTACTCTTTGTTACGGCAAGGGGGTATGGGTAATTTATAATTACCTGTACCGAATTGTTATTTTACCACAGTAAAAAAGATTTGTCAAGAAAAAGTTTACATATTTGCTTGCTCTCTTTTTTCTTCCGTCTGCGCAGTCTTTTTATCACGCCACTTGCCAAAGAGATTACGCACGGTAACATATACAGGCACTGCAAAAAGCGCGCCCGTGAGATTAAGCAGAAAATATCCGATAAGCACGCATATCATTGTGGTGCCAAGGCTGGTCCTAACCTCCCTATTCGTAAGTCTGGGACGTACAAACAGGTGATTAAGAATCATAATAACAGTGAATACGAGCAAAAACCACACAGTCATGCCTGTGTCCGTGATAAGCACGACAAGCGTTGACACCACCCCGCCGATAAGCATACCGAACACGGGTACAAGACTGCATATAGCAATAACAAGGCAGATAACGGGATGAAATTTAAGCCCCATCAGCCAAAGCACGATATAAAACGCAACAGCTAGCACAAGCATACTGTATGCCCTGCCTGAGAAAAACCATACTGTGTGATGATAAAGCTCTCTGCATACATTTGCAACGCGGGCGGATGCGTTCTTGGGAAAAAGAGCCGCGTTTATCTTGCGGATTATCGCCTTTAGCCTTGCACGGCGGATAAGTGCATAGACAGAAATGATAAGTCCGAGTATCCAGTCAGAAACGCGGGTGACTATCTGACTGAGCGCCGTCGCAATCTTCGTTGCAAAAGCAGGAAGCGCCTTTACAGAGTCGAAAAGCGCGCCCTCAAGCTGATCGATAAGAGTGGCAAATCTGTCACCGAAGAATTCCGAGCGCTCGGCAAGGTCAGCAGAGAATTTATCAACCGCCACAAGATAATCGGTGGAGTCTATCAAAAACCTATATAATACCGAGAACTGCGGAATAATAATAACCACTGCAAGAACTATTACAACAAGCAAAATAAGATAAACACACACAATTGACAGTATTTCGGCTTTTTTCTTATAGTGCTTACGCTTTTTCAGCGCCCTGCGGAATTTTTCGTTAAAGAAATCAACTCCGGGAAGAAGCACAAGCATTATTACTGCGGCATAAAACAGCGGTGAAAATACAGCCAAAAGGCGGGACAGCATTTTCCCCACGGCATCGGCGTGTACAGCAAGGCTGACGAGCACACCCGAAAATGCGGCTACTATAAGTGCGAGGAGTGCGTAGGTATTATATTTCGGATTTTTTTCAAATTTCATTTCTGCGCCCCCTCTCCGTCGGCATACGCCGCTGTTTCTGTCGGAAGATTTTTCTTTTTAAGCCTGTTTTCCACAAACTCCTTAACCATCTGATAAAGAACCGTGAATACGGGAACTCCTATAAACATACCGATAATTCCAAAAAGTCCACCGCTTACTGTAATTGCCACAATGATAAGCAGTGAGTCAACACCGACCTTTTCGCCAAGTATCTTAGGTCCTATGAAATTGCCGTCTATCTGTTGAATAACGAGTACCAAAGCCACGAACCATATTACCTTTATCGGGTCTGCTATCAGTATAATAAACGCAGCAGGCACCGCACCTATAAACGGACCGAAATATGGTATCATATCGGTAATACCCGTAATAAGCGCGATAAGCGGATAGTACGGAATTCCGCACAGACCGTACACTATGAAATTGAGGAGTGTGATAAGCAAAGCGTTCAATAGTTTGCCCGAGATAAAGCTACCAAAGGCGCGGTGAGTAAAGTTAAGCCACTTGCGTGCTCCGCGGTCAACCTTATACGGCAAAGCGAAGGTTGAAAAACGGGATATCGCGGCAAACAGCCTTTCCTTTGAAAGAAGAAAATAAACAGCGAAGATAAGAGAAACAATGATTTCGGCAACTATCGAAACTACCTTTGATGAATAGGTTACCACCTTGTCCGCAATATTGCCTATGGTGCCGAAAAGACTGTCTATCACCCTCTCAAGCGTGTCAAAAACAAGGTCGATATCAAGTATTGTGGCAAGAGAACTCTGGTCCTCTGAAGCAGTTATTTCAGAAAAAATCTGTTCGAGCTTCTGCGCCGCTTTGCCAAGGTAGCCGCCAAACTTTGCTTCAAGGTCGATATAGCTCGCCCTTATCTGCGGTATTACCATACTGACAAACAGAGAAATTACAGCAATCGCAAGCAAAAATGTAAGAACTACCGCAAGCGCGCGTGTAAGGCGCGGACGGTCCTTCTTTTTGTTTATGAATCCCAGTACCTTTTTCTCGAAGAAAATACATATAGGGAAAAGCAGATATGCAATGACAAAGCCGAATATCACGGGGCTTATTGCACCGAAAAACCCGCTCACAGCATCTAAAAGCACATTCGGGAACAACAATGCAAGCTGCACTGCTATTGCAACAAGCATTGTGAGGCAAATGTATATTAAAATTGTAGTATGCTTTTTCGTCCACTCAAATTTAAACATATTCACTCTCCGTCAGAATACTTATTATAATATTATACCGCAATATCATTCTCTTGACAAGTATACTATTGCAAAAAAATTCCGCGGGAGTTATAATAGTAACGTAAAACTTTTCGAAAGGAGCGCATATATGAACAAGCCTATCGGTATAGAAGCCCGCGCGGGCGGAAAGGTAAATCTCTATCTTGATGTACTGTCCGACGGCACAAGCGGCTTTCATAGGATAAAAAGCATAATGCAAAGCGTTAGTCTGTGCGACAGAGTGGTAGTTTCTGCCATAAAGGACTGCGCCACCGAAATCGTAATAGAATGCTCCCTCCCGTTTATACCTACCGACAAGCGCAATATTGCAAATACTGCCGCAACGCTTTTCCTTGAAGAAATCGGCGACACAGCAAAGATAAATATACGCCTGCAAAAGCGGATACCCGTTTCGGGCGGTATGGCAGGCGGCTCTGCCGACGGTGCCGCCGTACTCACTGCGCTCAACCGTCTTTACGGCAATCCCCTTTCTGGCGACACAATGCTTTCGCTTGCGGCGAAGCTCGGCAGTGACGTTCCCTTCTGTATGATAGGCAAAACTGCACTATGCGAGGGGCGCGGCGAAATTCTAACACCGATAGATAATCGCGCAAGGCTGAAATTTCTCATTGTGCCGTCAAATGAGGGTGTGTCCACACCTTGGGCATACGGCGAGCTCGACCGCGTTTACGGCGATTTTAAAGGACGCGAGGAAAAAAACAAGGCTCGCCTTGACCGTTTGTGCAAAGCTCTTGAGGAGAATGATATAAAAGGCGTTTGCGACAATATGTATAACATCTTTGAGGGCGTTATAACCCCGCAGAGACCGCTTGCAAAGAGAGCAAAAGAGCTTCTACTCGAAAACGGTGCCAGAGGCGCTATGATGAGCGGCTCGGGTCCCACCGTTTTTGGCATATTTGAGGATGATAAAACGCGTGAAGGTGCGTTTGCCGCGCTCAGAAGCGCAGGCTATTCGCCTAAAACCGCAGAAAGTATTTTATAGAAGTGTGAACAGGTCGGAATATTTTTCATTGACAAATATAAAATAATGTGTTAAAATTTCATATGCGTTGAAAAGGAGTAGTAGTTCTGCAACCTGCATTAAAGAGAGCGCGCGGACGGTGTAAAGCGCGTATGCAGACAGAATGAAGTAGCCTTTGAGCATCGGGAAGAAAGCATAAGTAAGTAGACCCCGACGGCAGTCCCCGTTACAGGACAAGTGAGTTAAATGCTCAGGTGGTACCGTGTTTATTTAAGCACCCTGACAAAAGTCAGGGTGCTATTTTTTATCACTTCAAAAATATCACTTCAAAATTTGCAATTTTGAAGTGTTTTGGGTGCGTACACTCGCGTCGTGCTCCACCGCACGCGTCCCCTTAAGGAGTAAAAAAGCCGGCACTTGTCCGTCTTTTTTACGGTTTTTATAAAATTAAAAATTTTATCATACAGAGGAGATTTCTAATGAACAAGGAATTATCCAAGACCTATGCCCCGAAGGAATTTGAGGACAGGATTTACCAGACTTGGTGTGAAAAGGGCTATTTCACACCCGATGTAAATGATTCGAAGCCTGCGTTTTCGGTTGTTATTCCCCCTCCGAATGTAACAGGTCAGCTCCATATGGGCCACGCACTTGACGAAACTCTTCAGGACATTCTCGTCCGCTACAAGCGTATGCAGGGCTACAGCACACTGCGGGTACCCGGCACCGACCACGCTGGTATTGCAACGCAGATAAAGGTTGAGGAAAACCTCCGCAAGGAGGAGGGACTCACCCGCTACGACCTCGGAAGAGAAAAGTTCCTTGAGCGCGTTTGGGACTGGAAGCACCAGTACGGAAACCGCATTATCAACCAGCTTAAGAAGCTCGGTACCTCCTGCGACTGGACCCGCGAGCGTTTCACTATGGACGAGGGATGCTCAAGAGCAGTTAAAGAGGTGTTTGTAAATCTCTACGAAAAGGGACTTATCTACCGCGGCAACCGTATAATCAACTGGTGTCCTCACTGTATCACCGCCCTCTCAGATGCTGAGGTAGAATACAGCGAACAGGACGGTAATTTCTGGCATATCAAGTACCCCATCAAGGGTGAGGACGGCTATGTCGAGGTTGCTACCACCCGTCCCGAAACAATGTTCGGCGATACTGCTGTTGCAGTAAACCCGAATGATGACACAACAAAGCATCTTATCGGCAAGACTCTTATCCTCCCCGGCACGGGCAGAGAAATTCCTGTTATCGCAGACGAATATGTTGAGATAGGCTTCGGTACAGGCTGTGTTAAGATTACTCCTGCGCACGACCCTAACGACTTTCTTGTAGGCGAGCGCCACAACCTCGAACAAATCAAGGTTATGAACGACGATGCTACAATGAACAAATGGGCAGGCAAATATGAGGGTATGGACCGCTATGAATGCCGCAAGGCTCTTATAAGTGACCTTGACGAAGGCGGCTACCTTATCAAGACCGTTCCACATAAGCATAATGTAGGTACCTGCTACCGCTGCGGCACAACTGTTGAGCCTATTACCTCTAACCAGTGGTTTGTAAAGATGCAGCCCCTCGCCGAGCCTGCACTTGAAGTTGTACGCGACGGCAGAGTTAAGTTCGAGCCTGAAAGATTTACCAAGATATACACCAACTGGATGGAGAACGTACACGACTGGTGTATCTCCCGTCAGCTCTGGTGGGGTCACAGAATCCCTGCATACTACTGCGCTGATTGCGGCGAGATGGTAGTATCGAAGACCGACACCCAAAAATGCCCGAAGTGCGGCGGAAAAATGAATCAGGAAAGCGACGTTCTTGACACTTGGTTCTCCTCTGCTCTTTGGCCCTTCTCTACTCTCGGCTGGCCGGACAAGACTCCCGAGCTTGAAAAATACTATCCCACAAGCGTACTTGTAACAGGATACGACATCATCTTCTTCTGGGTTGCAAGAATGATATTCTCCGGTCTTGAGCATATGGGCAAGGAGCCTTTCTCGACCGTATTCATTCACGGTCTTGTACGTGATGCCAAGGGCAGAAAAATGTCAAAGTCCCTCGGCAACGGCATTGACCCGCTTGAAGTTATCGACCAGTTCGGTGCAGATGCACTCCGTTTTGCACTCGCCACTGGTAATGCCCCCGGTAACGATATGCGCTTCTCGGATGAAAAGATTGAGGCGGCTCGTAACTTTGCTAATAAGCTCTGGAACGCGGCGCGCTTCGTTATGATGAACCTCGATATTGAACAAATCAAGCTTCCCGAGGCAAGCGCACTTTCCACCGAGGACAAGTGGATTCTTTCCAAGCTCAACACGCTTGCAAAAACTGTAGAGCAGAATCTCGACTGCTACGAGGTCGGCGTTGCACTTGCTAACATCTATGACTTTGTATGGGATATTTTCTGTGACTGGTATATCGAGCTTCTCAAGCCCCGTCTTTCCGCGGGCGACAAGGTTGCCGAGAATGTTATCGCATACGTTCTTACCGAAACGCTTAAGATGCTCCATCCTTTTATGCCTTTCATCACCGAGGAAATCTACACTACTATGCCTCACGAGAGCGAGAGCATTATGATTTCCGACTTCCCGAAGTTTAAGAAAGCACTCTGCTTTGAAAACGAGGAAGCCGAGATGGAAAAGGTTATTTCGCTTATCAAGGCTATCCGTGCACGCCGCACAGAGATGGGTGTTGCCCCCTCACGCAAGGCGAAACTCTGCCTTGTTACCAAGTTTGAGGAAACATTCAAGGGCGCAACCGAATTCTTCAAAAAGCTCGCAAGCGCATCCGAGGTTGAGTTTGTAAGCACTTATGAGGACACCACCGCGGTGCAGATTATCACCGACAGTGCGACGGCGTACATTCCGCTTGCCGATATGATAGACTTTGAGGCAGAGCGGAAGCGTCTTCAGGGTGAGCTTGCCAAGAACGACGGCGAAATCAAGCGCCTTGAGGGTAAGCTTTCAAACGAAGGCTTTGTTGCTAAAGCTCCTGCGGCAGTTGTCGAGGGTGAGCGTGCAAAGCTTGCAAAGTATCACGAAATCCGCAAAGGACTCGAGGAAGCCCTTGCAAAGTTGAATTAAGTAGAATAAATTATTGTTTATGATACTAACATCGCCGACCGAGATTCCTCGGTAAACTCGGAATGACAGGTCGGGTTTTCGCTTTGCAGGGACCCCCGCTTGTCATCCTGAGCGTAGTCGAAGGATCTTGCGGGGAGATGTAATTACTCCCATAAACTATAATTTACAACAACAAAAAACTCTTGCAAAACTAAAAGTTTTGCAAGAGTTTTTTCTATTTATTAAGTCTGCCAAAGTCTGCGGTGAGCCTATAAAGCCGTTTTGTTATAGCCGCGGAGGGCATAGTCTCCATTCTCCAGCTCCAGTTGCCTACAGAGGTGGAGGGCGTGTTCATTCTCGCCTCGTTTCCAAGCGAGAAAATATCCTGCATAGTATAGATAGCAATATCCGAAATTGAAGCCGCGGCTCCACGCATAAGTCCCCACGCGTATCCCTCCTTGGCATTAAGCCCGAGATAACGCTTGGCATACGCCACATCCTCAGGTTTTGCACTCTTCATCCAGCCCTCTGCAGTGTCATTATCGTGAGTACCGACATAAACCACAGAATTTCTGTTTTTGTAGGTGTGAGGCAGATAGTTTGACTCCTCACGGCTGTCAAATGCGAAAAGCAGTACCTTCATACCGGGGTAACCGCTGTCACGAAGGAGCTTTGCAACCTCGGGAGTGATAAATCCAAGGTCCTCGGCGATAATGTTAAGGTCGCCGACCTTCTTCTTTATCGCATTAAAAAGCGACATTCCGGGACCAAGCTCCCACGCGCCGCCGCGCGCCGTCTTATTCTCCGCAGGAATTGCGTAGAACGACTCAAAGGCGCGGAAGTGGTCGATACGAAGCACATCATAGAACTCTGTCTGTCGCTCAATTCTACGGCACCAGAAATCATATCCGTGTGCGCGCTGATATTTCCAGTCGTATATCGGATTGCCCCATAGCTGCCCGTCATCCGAAAAAGCATCGGGAGGGCAACCCGCAACAAGCTTGGGGCACAAATTTTCATCAAGCAAAAACGAGCGCGGATTGGTCCATACATCTGCACTGTCCCTTGCCACATATATAGGCAGGTCGCCGATTATGAGTATACCATTGTCATTTGCATACTTTTTGAGAGCCGCCCACTGTCTTGAAAACTCATACTGCAAAAATTTGTAAAAGCCTATCTCTCTTCCAAGGCGGCGGCGAGCCGCATCGATAGCACCCTTGCGGCGGAACTTAAGCGCATCCTCCCAAATGTCAAAGGAAGCACCTTTTTTCTCATTCTTGATTGCCATAAACAGCGCATAGTCATCAAGCCAGTACTGCTCCTTGCGGCAAAAGTCGAGAAACTCGCTGTCAAACTTTTTGATAAAGCGTTCATACGCAAGGCGGAGAATGGGAAAACGCGTGTTATACAGCTTTTCGTAGTTCACGTGCGCCGCATCACCTGTGGCATCTGCCGCAGTAATCTCTTCTTTTGTAAGCAACTTTTTCTTACGAAGTATTTCAAGGTCGATAAAATACGGATTTCCCGCAAAAGAGGAAAATGACTGGTACGGAGAGTCGCCAAAGCCCGTCGGGCAGATTGGGAGTATCTGCCAATAGCGCTGCCCTGCTTTTTTAAGAAAATCTACGAATTTATATGCCGCGCTGCCCATTGTGCCGATGCCGCCGGGAGACGGTAAGGATGAAATGTGGAGTAAAACACCGCTGCTTCTCATAACAAGTCCTTTCGTGCGGAAGATAAACGATTATCCCTTTACCGCGCCTGCCATTATACCCTTGATAATATATTTCTGGCAGGTGAAATAAAAAATTACTATCGGAATTATCGACAATACTATCAGCGCCATCATAGCTCCAAGGTCTACCTGACCGTAGCTGCCATTTAGATACTGTATATGAATAGGGATAGTCCTGTATTCCCTTATATCAAGCACAAGGTACGGGAGCAGATAGTCGTTCCATATCCACATAGTTTCAAGTATGCAAACGGATATCAGCGTAGGCTTCATCATAGGAAGCACTATACCGAAAAATGTGCGGAGCGGTCCGCAGCCGTCAATGCTTGCCGCCTCCTCAACCGCCAGCGGAATACTCTTGACAAAGCCGCAGAACATAAAAATTGCAAGTCCTGCGCCAAATCCAAGATATACCACAACAATTCCAAGAGGATTGTTAAGATTTAAGGTATCTGCGGTTTTAGAGAGGGTGTACATAACCATCTGAAACGGAACTATCATCGAAAATACGCACATATAGTATATACCACGGGTAAGGCGGTTGTCAACTCTTGTGATATACCATGCCGCCATTGAGGTAAACAGCAGGATAGCCAGAGTTGACAGTACGGTGATCACGACAGAGTACAAGACAGACTTATAAAAAGGGTAATCGCCAAAGGTCATACCGCGGATATAGTTTTCAAGCCCTACAAAGTCGTTTTCGGTAGGGAGCGAAAAGGGAGATGCACTTATCGCGGTTTTCAGTTTTAGCGAGTTCATCAGTACGATAAACAGCGGCGATATATACACAACAGAAATTATCGCCATAAAAAAGCTAAGCGCTCTTTTGCCGGCTTTCTTCACTGCTGCACCTCCTTTTTACGTGTAAAATAAAGCTGTGCAAGCGCAATTACCGCGACAAGCAGGAAAAATACAACAGCCTTTGCCTGGCCGACACCGCGCGTATTTGCGTTCTGGTAAAAAGTATTATAAATATTAAGCGCAAGCATTTCCGTCTGATAAACCGTTCTGCCTGCTATCTGCGCACCCGGCTCGCCTGCTGTGAGCGCAAGGTTCTGGTCAAAGAGTTTGAATGAATTTGTGAGAGTCAAAAAAGTGCAAATGGTGATTGACGGCATCATCATAGGCAGAGTGATTTTTCTTAAGGTCTGCCACCTTGTGGCACCGTCAACCCGCGCCGCTTCGTACAGCGACTCGGGTATCGCCGTCAGTCCCGATATATAAATTATCATCATATATCCGATCTGCTGCCAGCAAAGCAGAATTACAAGACCGAAAAAGCCGAATGTGGCATTTAGCTTGATGTTTGTCGCGTAATACTGAAGTATACCGTTGAAAATAAGCTGCCATATATATCCGAGTATAACGCCGCCTATAAGGTTTGGCATAAAGAAAAGCGTGCGGTACGCGTTTGCACCGCGTATGCCGCTTGTCAGCGCATATGCTACCGCAAATGCAAGCACATTTATTGCTATCACAGAAACTACCGTAAACACCGCCGTAAAGCGAAATGCGTGTAAAAAGCCTGTGTCGGAAAAAGCGCTTACATAGTTGCCAAGACCGATAAACTCTGCATCACTTGTAGTCTTGAATCTGCAAAACGAGAGAAATATACCGTGCAAAAACGGGTAAACAAAGCCTATGCAAAATGCCACGAGTGCAGGCAAAACGAATACAGGAAAATAAAACCTCAGTTGTTTTCTGTTCATAGAAGTTCCTCCGATAGAATAAAGGGCATTACTGCCCTTTATTCTATACACTTTTAGTCATTTAATGTGCTGCGGCGTATTCTGTTTTCCAACCTTCGACGAACGCCTTTTCAACATTTTCCCAGCTGCCCGTTCCAGCGGCATATTGAGTAAGCGCGGTGGCAACACCGTTCTTCCAGTTTTCCGACGGAATCGACGAGAAGTTCCATGATACTGAATCGGTACCGCGCGCAATATAGTCGCTTGCTATTGAAACAAGCGGATTTGCAGCGCTCTTTGCCTTTTTAAACGGCGATACAAAGCCCATTTCGTTTGCGAGCGCATTTACACCCGTATCACTTGTCACTACCCAATAGAGAAAATCAAGCGTTGCCTTTATATCCTCTTCGCTCGACTTTGAATTTACGCACCAAAAGTTTTCAGAGCCGGTGCAAAGACCTAAATTTTCCTCGCCGGGCACACCGATATAGATAGGCAGCATACCAAACTCAGTATCTTCTAGTCCTATGCCGCTCTCATCCTTTTTAACCGCGCCGTATGCCCAGGTGCCATTCTGATAGAAAACCGCCCTGCCCGTTTTGAACTCGGTTTCGGAATCGGTTCCCGTCTTACTTGCAAGCGTTGTTGGCGATACGGTTGAATTGTTTATATAAAGGTCCCATATTGCCTTGTAATTATCAAGATAGGTACCCATTATCTCCTCTGTCGCGCCGATACCGCGGTCTCGATATTCATAGTAGATAGGCATATTGGCAAGATGCGTTTTGAATCGCCAGTCGGAGGAGGAATCCATTCCCGCAGAGGCAAATGCGCCGTCAACACCGAGCGCCTCCTTATTAGCCTGAATTTCCTCGGCCACTGTTTTTAAAGCCTGAAAATTGTTGATCTCTCCCTCCGACTTTATACTCGAAAAGTCGGACATAAAATAATCGTTAAGCAATCTGCGATTGTAAATGATACCGTAGGTTTCGATAACATATGCTACTCCGCAGATATCTCCGTCATCCATCAGCAAAAAATCGTCAGAGGTGACCTCGCCTGCAAGAGCACTGCCCGTAAGGTCGTAGCAATAATCGCGCCAGTTGTCAAGTCCGACAGGTCCGTTCACCTGAAAAAGCGTGGGCGCTTCTTTTTTATCCATCTCGGATGTAAGTGTCTGCTCATAGGTATTCGCAGCCGCGGTAACTACGGTAACAGGCACGCCCGTTTCGTTAGTATAAGCGGCGGCAAGCGCCTTCCACTGCGTATCCTGCTCAGGCTTGAAATTGAGATAATAAACCGAGGCTGTATCATTTTTGCCGCAGGCGGCAAAGGCAGGCAAAAGCATCATAAGAACAAGTAAAATCGAAAAAAATTTTTTCATCAAAATTTTCCTCCTGAAATTTGTTACAATTTCAGTATACCCACCTTCATAAAAATAAAACACTTTTGCTTGCGAAAAAAGGAAAACAATGCTATACTGTGAATAAAAAGCAAGGAGAGCAAAACTTGAAATATATAAAGCAACTGACAATTATTTTAATTTTGTCGATTATAAGTGAGTTTTTAGGCGGTGTGATTCCGCTGCCGATACCTGCAAGCGTATACGGCATAGTTATTATGTTTATACTGCTCGAAACAAAGCTGCTACCGCTTCAAGCAGTTGAAGAAACCGGACGTTTCCTCATAACGGTTATGCCGATTATGTTTATTCCTCCTGCAATACGCCTTATCGGGCTGTGGGATGTGTTAAAGCCGATATGGTTTATCTGCCTTGTTACTGTTTTTTTCACTACGTTTCTCGTTATGCTGATTTCGGGAAAGGTTACGGAGGCAATTCTTCGCAATACCGAAAGAAAGGCAGGTAAAAAGAATGTTTAATCTATTCCTTGACTCTGCCCTATTTGCGCTCAGTCTTACACTTGCAACCTACTGCATAGGTCTTTTTCTTCGCAAAAAGCTGCGCCACCCTATTGTAAACCCCCTACTCATTTCAATAGTGCTGACTATGCTTTTTCTTTTGGTGTTTGACATTGACTACGCGGTGTACGAAAAAAATTCGGACTATCTTAACTACCTGCTGACCCCTGCTACCATCTGCCTTGCAATTCCGCTATACGAACAGTTTTCTCTGCTCAAACGCAGCTGGAAAGCGGTAATGGCGGGCATACTCTCGGGTACTTTGTCCTGCCTCGTTTCCGTATATCTCATATCGCTGCTCTTTAAATTTGACCACGCAACATACGCAGCACTCCTGCCAAAGTCGGTTACGGCGGCTATAGGTATTCCGCTTGCCGAGCAGTTTGGCGGCTTTGAGTCGATAACCGTTGCCGCAATAGCAATAAGCGGTATTATCGGAAATATTTTTGCAGAGCCGCTGTGCAAAGCTTTCAAAATCACTACTCCAACTGCAAAAGGAGTTGCCATAGGCACGGCATCACACGCGATAGGCACTACAAAGGCTCTTGAAATGGGCGATGTCGAGGGTGCAATGAGCTCCCTTTCGCTCGTTGTAGCAGGGCTTCTCACTGTTTGCATCGCCCCACTGTTTGCATATTTGATATAAATATCACTTAAAAGTCCTTTGGACTTTTAAGTG
>JAZSKM010000121.1:0-2856 GCA_045534835.1 Eubacteriales bacterium
GCACTTAACAATTTTACCCCTGCCGATGTGAAGGCGTTTATCAGCCACATTGGCTACTCCTTGAAAGCGGAGAGAGGAAACAGAGTTTTTCCCGTTTCGGACAAGGCGGTGGATATTGTTGATGCGCTTCGTGCTTATACAAGGAGAAGCGGTGTAAAATACATTGAAGAAGAAGTCAGGAGCATAACACTCAGCGACAGTGGATTTACCGTCACTGCCAAGGTTGCACGCGATTTTGACAGGGTTATTATCGCAACAGGCGGCGCATCCTATCCGCTTACCGGCTCTACCGGTGACGGATACCGTTTTGCAAGGTCGCTTGGGATAAGCGTTACCGACCTTTCTCCGTCGCTTGTTCCGCTTGAAATTACAGAGCGCGACTGCTCGGAGATGCAGGGGCTTTCGCTTAAAAACACTGCGCTTGAGGTTGTTGATACCGAGAGCGGAAAGTGCATTTACCGCGATTTCGGCGAGATGATGTTTACCCACTATGGAGTGACGGGGCCTATGATACTGTCCGCATCATCGCATCTTGGAAAATTCGAGCGCGGCAGATATCTTTTGAAGCTTGACCTCAAGCCAGCACTTGATGAAAAAATGCTTGATGCGCGGCTTCTTTCCGATTTCCAGAAGTTTTCAAACCGCGATTTTTCAAACAGCCTTTCCGAACTGCTGCCGCAGAAGATGATACCTGTTGTCGTGCGCCGCAGCGGAATTGATGCACAGAAAAAGGTAAATCTCATCACTAAAGAGGAGAGAAGGGCGCTTCTTAGCTTACTTAAGGGATATACCCTTACCGTCAAGTCGTTTAGACCGATTTCGGAGGCAATTATTACCTCGGGAGGTATTTCTGTTAAGGAGCTGTCGCCAAAGACTATGGAGGCAAAAGCCGTAGCAGGTCTTTTCTTTTGCGGAGAGGTTATAGATGTTGATGCCTATACGGGCGGCTTTAATTTGCAGATAGCATTTTCAACTGCGCGACTTGCAGCCGA
This sequence comes from Eubacteriales bacterium, assembly GCA_045534835.1. GTDB lineage: Bacteria > Bacillota > Clostridia > Oscillospirales > CAG-272 > UMGS902. Next base: position 993 of record JAZSKM010000121.1, read on the forward strand.
AAATGCAGTATATTAACCTTTTGAAAGGATACAAGAATGATAGGAATTGCTATAGACGGTCCGAGCGGTGCCGGAAAAAGCACTGTTGCAAAAGCACTTGCGAAAGAGTTTGGATATATCTACGTTGACACGGGCGCTATTTACCGCACAGTAGGACTTTATATGCACAACATAGGTGTTTCCACCGAGGATAAAGAGGGCATAGAGAAAAATCTTTCTGACGTTGATTTTGAACTCAGATATGAAAACGGCGAGCAGAAAATGTATCTTTGCGGTGAGGACGTCAGCGACAAGATTCGTACGCCAATTATTGCAAAGTATGCATCTGTTGTTTCGGCAGTGCCTGCGGTTCGTGCATTTTTGCTTGAAACCCAGAAAAAGCTTGCACGCGAGAATAACGTTATTATGGATGGCAGAGATATCGGCACTGTTATACTTCCCGATGCGGATGTTAAGATTTTTCTTACCGCCTCCGCAGAGTCGCGCGCCGACCGCCGTGTAAAGCAGCTTTTGGAAAAGGGCGAAACCGTTTCGTTTGAAGAAATACTTGCATCTATCAAGGAGCGCGACGAGCGCGACAGCGGGCGCGATGTAGCACCGCTTAAGGCGGCAGAGGATGCGGTTACTCTCGACACCTCGGATATGAATCTTGAAGAGAGTATAGCGGCGGCGAAAAAAATAGTAGAGGATAAGCTCTCAAAAAAAAAAGATGACGGCACAAACCGTTTTTACAAATTTATCGTAAAAGTCTTTGCGCCGATTGTACGCGTGATTATGCGCATAAAAACATACGGCAAGGAAAATGAGCAAAAGGACGGCGCGCTTTTGGTCTGCGCCAATCACACCGCAATGTTTGACGTGATTTCGCTTGCGGCTTCGTTTGACCGTCAGCTTCGTTTCCTCAGCAAGAAAGAGGTCTTCAAAGTTCCAGTTCTCGCGCAGTTCGCGAGGGCGATGGGCGCGTATTCTGTAGACCGAGGTCACGGTGATGTTGCCGCTATCAAAAAGACGCTTTCAATACTTGAGGGCGGCGAGGCTGTTGCAATGTTTCCGCAGGGTACAAGATATACGCATATTGACCCCGCAAAAACCGAGGTTAAAAGCGGCGTTGGTATGATGATATACCGTTCGGGCGCTAATGTTCAGCCGGTGTTTATACGTGTAAAAAACTTTAAATACCGTTTTCTCCGTAAAAAAGAGGTAATTATAGGTAAGCCTATCCGCTATGAGGAATTCGGCTTTGAAAACGGCGGAAAAGAGGAGTATGAACGCGCGGCACGCTTTGTTTTTGACCGCATTTTGGCTCTCAGAAACGAGGGACTTGATAAATGAAAGTAACTGTCGCAAAGGAAGCGGGCTTTTGCTTTGGCGTAAAGCGCGCGACCGATTTTGTCGAGGAGAAACTAAATGATGGCTGCAAGGTTTATATCCTTGGAAAGCTTATTCATAACCGCATATACAATGATGAACTTGCGGCGCGTGGTGCTAAGGTTGTGTCTATTGAAGATGCGGCAGAAATTGCGAAAAGCGGTGAGACTGCGCATATCATTATCCGCACGCACGGGATACCCAAGGAAGAGGAGCAAATGCTTCGCAAGCTTGAGGATGAATATCCGAATTTCTCCGTCTTTGATATGACCTGCCCTTTTGTTAAAAAAATACATAAAATTGCTGATGAGAATACCGACATAGGTACAACTCTTGCGGTAGTCGGAAACCCCGTGCATCCCGAGGTGCTCTCGATTCTCAGCTATGCAAAAGGGGAAAGTGTGGTTTTCGACAGTGAAGAAAGCCTCGATAACTACATAAATAATGAAAAAAATCCCGAAAAAGCCATAGTTTTGGTCGCACAGACCACCCAAAA
>JAZSKM010000016.1:0-10792 GCA_045534835.1 Eubacteriales bacterium
TCTGCTAACATCTTTATGGTAGTTGAAGAAAGCAACGGCACTTACACTCTCGCTGATGTTGATACAATAAACGAAGACGGAGAGTATTTTGTAGAGCGTATCGAAAACGAATACGGTCTTTCCTTTAGTTCCACAGGCAAAACCAATCCCATTACCGCTTCACAGAATATTGCACCGAAGCGTATAGGTACTACCGACGATACAGTTTTAGTTCTTGCTAATACTGATACGTGCGAAGTGGGAGTACGCACCGGAGTACAGAATGGAAAAGTTACAGTCGCCGGACCGGTCAGCTTTTTTGCGGTCACGGACGACCTTGTTGTAATGACTTCCAATAGTGTTGACCCTGCTGCTTGGAGCGATATTCGTACTTTCAATGGTAATGAAACCTACTACACGGTTGCTCCGGATGCAGTCTTTGAATATGCAGATGCCGGTAACGGATATGGGCTGATTATTTCGGGTCTTTTTGACCTTAAAACTATGTCTTATGCAGATGACGTCGTCATTGTTGGGGATATGGACTATTTGGAAGATATTGTTTACCAAATTTTTTCTTTGGATAGTAAACTTGTTTACCGCAATGAAGACGGCGATTTTACTCCTTCCAACAAGTCAATAGCTGATGCAGTCGCTGAAATCCTTGGCGAGGATGCATTTGTTGCAAACGTTACCGAGTGGGTTGACAGCGAGTCCATCACTATTGCGGGTACCGATATCAACGCTGCTAATGCTCTTGTCGGAGGCGTAACCGCTAACGTTGTGACGATTAATCTATCCAATGCAGATTGGTCGCATTATGCTGACAATAGCAAGACCTTGTATCTTGGAGGCGTTGAGTTCGACCCTGATCGCTACGAAGACCTTGGGCTTACGGAGGTATACGTAGAAACTGATGAAGCGTATTACGTTCGTTACGGCTATCACGCAAAGCTTGATGAAACAGTTGTTACTATCACCGAGCCTGCTCTCGGTCTATACAGCCAGTTTGAAATTGACAACGGCGATATGACTGTGTACGAGGTTGACGATTGGTGGTGGGAAAGTATCCCCGCTTACAGTATTGAACATAGCACCGTTGCAATATATGATGAAGAAACAGACGCAGTAGAGCTTACAGTTGTCAGACTTGTTGACTCGGACGAATACCGGTGCGGATTTGGTGCATGGAAAAAGGAGAATTCCGTATACCACAGCCGTAGGTGCGATTGCGGCTACGTAGAAACTGCGGTACACACCTACGGCGAGTGGGTAGAAACCGCAGCACCTACCGTTACCGACGACGGAGTAAAGGAGCGCAAGTGTACCGTGTGCGGCTACAAGCAGACCGATAGCATACCTGCACTCATGGTAGCCGTTATAAGTGTTGACTCTGTTACGGCAAGAGCGGGCGAGAGTATTAAAATAGACCTTTCAATACGCAACAACTGCGGCTTTGGCGGTCTTGAATTTGTGCTCGGCTTCAATACAGAGTTTCTGACACTTGAGTCGATCGCTTTTGAAGATGGCTTTAGCGGTTTTACGACCTCGGCTGTCGATACTGCAAATCAAAGCGGCGAGATTGTCTTCTGCTATGCTGATACCGAAAACAATTATAACAGTGGCAGCTTTGCTACTCTTACTTTTGCGGCAAATGCCGATGTTGACGGTGCTACTGCAATAATCAGTACAAACAGCAACGAGGGCGCTTCCTTCTATTATGACGGTAAGGTAGAGAAGGATCTTATGCTTGAGCACGAATTTGGCGTGGTGAAGATTTACGATTATCTCCCCGGTGACGTGAACGATGACGGCACTGTGAGCATTCGCGATGCGGCAATTGTTATGCAGTATATTGCCCGTTGGGATGTTGAAGTCAAGGCTATCGCGGCTGATGTAAACTGTGACGGAAATATTAACATTCGCGATGCGGCTATGATTATGCAGTACCTTGCGGGATGGGACGTGGTGCTCGGCGAAAAAAGTGAGGATACGGTTTCTCTCTTTAGTACCAGAAAAACTGCATCTGTAACCGTTAGTGTCGGTAATGCACAGTGCATAGCAGACGAGACCGTTTCGGTTGACGTTCTTATCAAGGATAACAGCGGCATAGGCGGCATTGATTTTGATGTTGTTTTTAATAACAGCCTGCTTACTCTTGTCGAGATAGACACCGAGGGTGAGGTCATTCCCTTTGTGAAAACCGATGTTGCAAATGCAAATAAGCTTGGCAAAATCACATTCTGTTACACCTCTACAGAAAACTCGGATAAGAGCGGCAAGGTTGCAACTCTTATTTTCAAGGTTTCCAGCGGTGTTGGCGCTTGCGATATCCCGCTTGCTGTTGAACATAATAACGATGCGTTCTACTATATCGGCAGTTCTATGGCAGACCTTGCAGTTGTTGCCGAGGATGGTTGTATAACCGTCATGCAGATTCCCGGAGATATTAATAATAACGGAGAAATGGACCTCTATGATGCGATGACAACGCTGACGGCTGTGGTTAATAAAACTTGGCTTGACGGTGCGGATATGAACGGCGACGGCAAGATTTCTCTTGTTGATGTGCTTCGCATAATAAAAGCAATTACACAGTAACAATAAAAAAGCACCTGCATTGCAGGTGCTTTTTTGCATCATACTAAACTAAAACGAGGTAGATTATGTGTACAGCAATTTTCGGCTACGGCTGTTTTGGCAGAACGCTCGACCTTGAATATTCATATAACGAAACTGTGACGGTAACACCGCGGAGATTTGCACTTGATTTCCGCTTTGAAAAGCCGATTTTCAGCCATTATGCGATAATAGGTATGGCAACCGTAGCAAACGGTTATCCGCTCTATTATGATGCAATGAATGAAAAGGGGCTGTGTATCGCAGGGCTTAATTTCCCGCACAGCACGGTCTATTCTCAAAAGAAAGAGGGGGAGACAAATATTGCATCATTTGAGCTTATTCCCTTTATACTCGCGCAGTGCAAAAGCGTTAGAGAAGCGCGCGGAGTTCTTCGTGAGATGAACATTTGTGATGAGTCGTTTAGTGAAGAATATAGGGCAACGCCACTTCACTGGATGGTTGCCGACAGTAGCGAGGCTATAGTAGTGGAGGCTGTTTCGGATGGGGTTCATATTTATGAAAACAAGGTGGGAGTTTTAACTAACGAGCCGCCCTTCCCCTATCAGCTTGCAAGGATTTCCGAGTATATTGGGCTTAGCGGTGCCGAGCCGCCGCAAAGCCTTTTTGAAAAAAAGGGGATAATTCCAAGCGGCAGAGGACTTGGGGCTGTGGGACTCCCCGGCGATTTTTCCTCGCCGTCGCGGTTTGTCCGCGCCGCATTTGTACTTGAAAACGCAGATTTCGGCTTAGGAGATGACGAAAACGCAAATCAGTTTTTCCGTGTGCTTGGCACTGTCGAGGTGCCGCGCGGATGCGTGCGGCTTGAAAACGGGAAAAACGTGATTACCCATTACACCTCCTGTATGAATATGAGCCGCGGCATTTACTATTATAAAACCTACGGAAATTGCCGTATATCGGCGGTGAGTATGAACAGTGAGGACTTGTACGGTAAGGCGCTTGTCAGCTATCCGCTCAATCGCTCTTTCGATATATTCAACCACAACTTTTCCTCTTGCTGAACGGCGAAAAGTGTGATATATTATGTATGAACGAATATATCACGGAGGGACTATGGCAAAAACACTTGTACCCGACTTTGTTTTCGCCTCGTTTTCGGAGGTAACGCCTGCGTTTTTGAGGGAGAATAATATAAAGGCGCTGCTAAGCGACGTTGACAACACTCTTTCCCCTTATGAGGATACTACACCGAGCGAAGAGGTGTGTGCGTGGCTCTCCTCCTTGCAGGAAAGCGGCATAAAAATAGCACTCGTTTCCAACAATCACGCAGACAGAATAAACACATACAATGAGAAAATCGGGCTTGCCGCTTTTTACGATGCGAAAAAGCCGTCGCGAAAGGCGTATTACGCCGCCGCAGAGGCGCTTTGCGTTGACATTGCCGATTGCGCGGTGCTTGGCGACCAGCTTTTAACCGATTGCTGGTCTGCAAGGCGGCTTGGAATAAGGGCGATAATTGTACCGCCGATACGCGACAAGCGCGACCTCTTTCACCGTATAAAGCGACTTGTTGAGGTGCCGTTTATGTGCGCCTATCGCGCAGGAAAGGATAAAAAATGACTAAAAGACCTTTGAGAGCAACTTTCGGCCCCGGCGGAAACAGTCAGAGCTTTTACGATGCGGGGTACAAGAGTACAAAGCAGGCACCGCTCTGGCTTTGCGAAATAGGGCTTGATGCATATGAATACGAGGCAGGTAACGGCGTTGCCGCCTCCGAGGCTTCACTCCGCGAAATAGGAGATGCGGCGAGAGAACACGGCATACTGATGTCTCTGCACACGCCGTATTTCATTTCGCTTTCGGGCGTTGATGAGGAAAAGCGGCTGAAAAGTATAGACTACATTGAAAAGAGCCTTTGGGCGGCGAAGCTTCTCTTTGCCGACACAATAGTTATTCACTGCGGCTCGGCGGCAAAGATAAGCCGCGAGGAAGCGATGAAGCTGTCTGCAGACACTCTCTACAAAACGCTTGAAAGACTTGGCGATACCGACATTTCCTTTGGCATTGAAACTATGGGCAAGCAGAATCAGCTCGGCACGCTTGGCGAGGTTATCGAGCTTTGCCGCGCGGATGCGCGCCTTTCGCCTGTCGTGGACTTCGGGCATCTTAACGCGCGCGAGTGCGGCGGAGTGTTTGTCACCGCCGATGATTACCGCAGAGTTTTTGATAAGATCGGAGATGCGCTCGGCGATGACAAGGCGAGGTATATGCACTGCCACTTTTCAAAGATAGAGTGGACAGACAAGGGTGAAAAGAGGCATCTCACCTTTTCGGACAGCGTTTACGGTCCCGACTTTGAACCTCTTATGGAGGCAATAGCACGCGAGGGACTCTGTCCGCGTATCATAAGCGAGTCGGCAGGTACGCAGAGCGATGATGCGCTCGCGATGAAGAGATATTACGAAAACCTTATATAAGGAGATAAAAATGACAAGAGCAGAGAAATTGCGTGAAAAATTCGGTAAATTTGCCGATGCTATCATAATTACAGACGAGCTTAACCAGTATTACATCGGAGGCTTCCGCTTTACTGACGGATACGTTGTCGTAACCAAGGAAAGCGCGCATATAGTAACAGATTTTCGCTACATAGAGGCGGCAGAGGCGGCTCTCGCGGAGGGATTTTCGGTATGCGCGCCAAAGGATATGCGTGCGGAAATTGCGGAAATATTCAAAAAAGAGGGAGTAAAAACCGTAGCGTTTGAGGAGAGCAGAGTTACATATGCTATGCTTGAGCGCTTAAAGGAGGGTATTCCCACCGAATTTGTACCCTCGCGCGGAGTTATCGAGGAGATGCGCCGCTTCAAGGACAAGGGCGAGGTTGAAAAAATAGTCAAGGCACAAAGAATAACCGATGCGGCATTTGAGCATATCATAAAGAATATGACTTCCGATATGACCGAGATAGACGTTGCTGTCGAACTTGAATTCTTTATGAGAAAGCAGGGTGCAGAGGAAAAGAGCTTTGACACGATTGCCGTTTCAGGCAGCGCCTCATCACTTCCGCACGGCGTACCGAGAAATGTAAAACTTGAGCGCGGATTTTTCACTATGGACTACGGTTGTGTAGTTGACGGATACCATTCGGATATGACACGTACTGTTGTTATCGGCAAGGCAGACGAGGATATGAAGCGCCTTTACAATACAGTGCTTAAAGCGCAGACCGAGTCTATCGCAGGTGCAAAGGTTGGTATGAAATGCTCCGCTGTTGACAAAATTGCGCGTGACATTATCGAGGATGCAGGCTATCACGGCTGCTTTGGCCACGGGCTCGGTCACGGTGTGGGACTTGAAATTCACGAGGAGCCGAGATTTTCACCTAAGTGTGCAGACTTCTTCTCGGCAGGACACGTTATTACTGTTGAACCCGGCATTTATATTGCAGGAAAGTACGGCTGCCGCATTGAGGATATGATATATGCAGACGGCGAAAACGTAATAAATCTTACGGGCGCCGACAAATCGCTTATTGAACTGTTTTAATTAAAAGGAGGAAATTATGGTTGCAATGTTTTTTGGCGGCATAATTCTTATACTCGCCGCACTAGTTACTATTGCTGTTTCGATTAAAAGCGGTAAAAAGAAGATTACGGGCATAGGCATACTCGTGCTTGTTATGGGTGGTATGATCGTGGCAGGCAGCTGCGTTTCGTCGGTGCCTACGGGACATACGGGTATCGTAACTACCTTCGGTCAGGTTGAGGACTATACATTTGAGGCAGGTATTCATTTTAAGATGCCTTGGCAGGAGGTTGTCAATATGGATAACCGCAACCAGAAGGCTACAGTAGACCTCAGCTGCTTTTCGAGCGATATTCAGGAGGTAGACGTTACATATACTATAAACTACCAGATAGAAAAGGCGAATGCACAGACTATTTATAAGACCATAGGCACAGGCTACTTTGCAACCGTTATTGCGCCCCGTATTCAGGAGGCGGTAAAGAGTGTTATTGCAAAGTACAATGCTGAAAATCTTATCGCCAACCGTGAAAAACTCTCTGCTGAGGTAAGGGCAATACTAGTTGACAAGCTTGAACAGTATAATATAGAGGTGCTTGATGCGTCTATCGAGAACCTTGACTTCTCCGACGTGTTTACAAATGCGGTTGAGGCAAAGCAGGTTGCAGAGCAGAATAAGCTAAAGGCAGAGATAGAGCAACAGCAGGCGATAATCGAGGCTGAGGCGGCAGCAGAGCGTGCCAAGATAGAGGCTGAGGCGGCAGCTGAGGTAAAGCGTGTTGAGGCTGATGCAAAGCTGTATGCTACCGAAAAGGAAGCAGAGGCAAACGCGAAGCTTGCGGCCTCGCTCACAGATGTGCTTATACAGTACTACTATGCTATGAGTTGGGACGGAAAGCTTCCCACATATATGGCAGGCGAGGGAGGATCGACCTTCCCGATACTTGATATGACAGAGTGAAAACATCTCCCCGCAAGATCCCGCTTCGCGCTTTTGCTTCGCAAAAGTTCGATTTCGACACCACCACCGTCATCTTGAGCGTAGCGTAGCGAAGTCGAAACCCGCAGGGCAAACGGCAACGCCGTTTGGATCTTGTGGTGGTGTCTCCACTCAGGATGACAAGCGGGGGATTTTGCAATACAGAGTAAATAAAGAGAGCCGTCCGATTTCGGACGGCTTTATCATTCTTTTGCCGCTTCGGCGGCTTTTTTTTCTTCGCGCTGCTTACGCATACGCTCTTTAAATGCGCTTTTGCGCTTTTCGGACTTAGCAAGCACTGCTTCGTAATGCTCGGTGGAGTAGCTTGAGCCCTTGTAAACGTTTCGCACTGCGCTGAGAACTTCCTTGTTCGCACGGGAGAACTTTATTCTGCCAATAAAGTCGCCGTGTTCAGGGCAGGCGGCGGTTGCAACATAGAAGTTACCGCCTTTTGTAACCCATTTTGCCGTTTCAAGCTCTTTTCTGCAAAACGGGCAGGGGATTGAGGACAGATGTTTGTCCAAAAACGCCATACGCTTATTCTGGTATGGGTAGAAGCTGTCGGTTGCAAGCGGATGCTCCCACAAAGCGCCGCTTGCGCCGCCACCGTAGGTGGAGATCCCCCCTGCAAGGTCAAGGTGCTGTGCCACAAGGGCTGTGTGATACGCATCGTGAAGCGCATCGTGTGCTTCAAGCTCGGGGACTATGCCGAAATGCTCAAGCGCAAAGGCGAGAGAACGCTGATTCTTGCCGCCGTCTGTCTGCTTGTTGAAAATAGTCTGCAGATTATATGATACCTCGCATATCTCGGTACCGAGGTCCCACGCGATGAGGTTTTGCCTGAGTATCGGCACATCGTCAAAGCCCCAGCTGAGAAGTATCGGATTTTCGCCGCAGAACATATCAAACTGTGCAAACACCGCAGGAAATTCGTCTGCTGCGCTGAGTTCCTCTTTTGTTATGCCCGTAAGCTCGCGAACACGCTTGTTCAGCCTTTTATAAAAGCGCGGCTTGACACACAGTGAAAAAGTGCCGTCAATCTCGCCGTCTTCATTAAGTCTTACCGCGCCTATCTGCATTATCTCGCCCGACAGCTTAACGCCGTTTCGCCCCTGTCTCGGCTGGGAAGCGCACATAGGCTGATTCCATTCCATATCAAAAACGATATATGCCATTATTTCCTCGCTAATTTTTACTGTGTTGATTATTATACTATATTTTTTCGTGTAGCGCTACCTTTTTTAATGTTTTTCTTTCTCTTTGCATAAAATTGTAAAAAAGCTATGGGGGAAGGAAAAATGAACAGGGCAAAACGGTATTTTGTCAATGCGCTGATACTCAGCGGCTGCACTCTGCTTATGCGAACCGTGTCTGTCGCGTTCAATGCATTTTGCGTGAACAAGGTCGGCAGCGAGGGTATGGGACTTTTTTCGCTCGTTATGAGCGTTTATACATTTGCGGTTACAGTTGCAACATCGGGGGTTAACCTCGCTTCGACAAGGCTTGTTGCACTCTACTTTGGCAAGGGGCAAGGAAAAAGCGTTAAAAGCGCTATGCAAAAATGCTTTCTCTACAGTGCATTTTTCGGAATAGCTGCAAGCCTTGCGCTGTTTTTGTTTTCAAACTTCATAGCCGTAAACTTTTTGCAGGAGCCGCGCGCTTCGATGTCGCTTCGCGCGCTTTCGCTATCTCTTCTGCCGCTTTCGCTCTGCTCAGCAGTGTCTGGATATTTCAGTGCGGTAAGACGGGTTTATAAAAACGCGATTTCTCAGGTGCTTGAACAAACGGTGAAGATACTGTCCTGCACCTTTTTACTGTCGCTTCTTCTGCCGCGCGGAGTCGAGTATGCCTGCCTTGCGCTTGTGCTCGGCGGTGCTGTGAGTGAGGCTTTTTCTTTTGTTTTGCAGTGGCTGTCATACATAGTCGATAAGCGCACGCTCGCAGGAGGCGGTGATAGAGTCCCACTAAAGCAGGTTGCTGAAATATCGTTGCCCGTGGCATTTTCCGCATATGTGCGCTCAGGGCTTGTTACGCTTGAGCATATACTCATACCAATAGGACTTGCCGCCTACGGAGATGCAAATTCGCTTGCAACATACGGTGTAATCAGTGCCGTTGCACTGCCGATAGTGCTGTATCCGTCGGCATTTGTGGGCGCGTTTTCAGGGCAGGTGATACCTGAGATAACCGAGTTTTACGCGGCAGAAAACAACAAAGAGGTAGCGTATATCACCTCGCGCGCGTTTTTTGTCACCGAGTTTTTTTCGATACTCGCCGCAGGAATGTTTTCGGTATTGTCCGTTGACCTATGCACTGTGATATACGGTTCAACCGAGGCGGCAGAGTTCTTACGTGCGCTCGCTCCGCTTATGCCGGTGATGTTTCTCGACACAGTCACCGACTCTGTTTTAAAGGGGCTCGGCAAGCAGTTTTATACTATGTGCGTTAATATTGCTGATGCCGCAATAAGCGTAGTTCTCGTATGGCTGCTTGTGCCGCGTGTCGGAATTTACGGGTACATAGCGGTGCTGTATATATCCGAATGCATAAATACGGTTTTCAGCATTGGAAAGCTTATGACACTTGTTGACCTTAAAATATCACTGAAACGGGTTGTTTTCACCCCACTTATGTGTGCTATCGGAAGTGCCAATATACTGTATTTTGTATTTGCAAGGCTGCCTTTCGGCTGCTCTGCAGGTATGCTTATACTAAAATGTGTGCTGTATATCGCGCTGTACTTTATGTTTTCATTTGTCTTCGGCACGCTTACTCGCGAGGAGGCAAGCTGGATAAAAGGAGTGTTTGGACGCAAATAAATTTTACTGTTTTAGTGGAAAAATACATCAACATATGATATAATATAAGTTATCGCTAAACAAGGGAGACGAAAACTTTGAAGGATACTGTAAGAATCATACATATGGGCGATTTGCATCTCGACTCTCCTTTTTCTTCGCTCAGTGTTGACAAAAGTGAAATACGCCGCCGCGAGCTTCGCGCGACGTTTACATCTATTATGTACTATGCAAAAGAGGTTGCGGCGGATATAGTTCTTATTTCGGGCGACCTTTTTGACGACGGCTTTTGCACAGCCGAAACTGCCGAGCTTATCTGCAGTCAGTTTGCATCACTGCCCGATTGCCGATTTGTGATTTCCCCCGGCAATCACGACCCGTATACGCGCGGCAGCCTTTACGCATCGAAAAAGCTTCCGAAAAACGTCTGCGTTTTTTCGGGAGAGGGCCTTCAGCGCTTTGTGTTTGAAGATATAAATACCGAGGTGTACGGTTGGGCATTCTGCTCAAAGTCGCTCTCGGAAAGTCCGCTTGCGGGCAAGTGTGCAGATGATAACGGCAGACTTCATCTTGTATGCGGCCACTGCGATATGGCATCGCCGATCTCCACCTACTGTCCCGTGACCAAGGAGGATGTTCTGCACTTCGGCGCGCATTACAACGCGTTCTCGCATATTCACAAGACACCCGAGCTTTGCTGCGAGGGCGGTGTATGCTGGTCTTATTCGGGATTTGTCGAGGGGCGCAGCTTTGACGAATGCGGCGTTGGCGGAATTTACTTTATAGAAGCAAAGACCTCGGGCGATTTTGCGCTTGATGTAAGGCGCAAGAATATCGCGCGCCGACACTATGAGTGGGAAAAGATTGGGAAAAGAAGCGCGGCAGAGCTTGCGTACGTTGCCGAGAAGAACGATGCCTGCATAAAGGA
>JAZSKM010000030.1:0-8332 GCA_045534835.1 Eubacteriales bacterium
TTTACGCTTTTTATTCCTAATTCTCCCATGAGTTTTTTGCGATTTTCTCCGCTTTGCCCTATAACCTTTGACGTCTCTCCCAAAGCGGCATATACAATGATATTTCTACCAAGAACTTTCTCTCCGCTTTTCTCTATTTCACTAAGAATTCTTCTAAGATATACACGGCTCATAACCCGCTCGCCAAGCGCCGGATGATTTGCACCAGCATATACATCTTTTTCACTTGTAAGGCTTTCGCTTGCATGCAATCCAATTCTTATAACTGCAACCCCGGACTTCAAAAATTCTTCAAAAACCAGTGCGCTTCTTTCAACCGCATTTTCACTGTCAAGTGGAAGATATATGCCGTTTTGTGACATATACTCAAGCTCGGTGCCTTTGAATACTACCGTAGGGTAAATACGCGCCATAGAAGCGCCGCTTTCGCATATAAACCTAGCAGTTTCAATTTCATCTTCCAAAGTTGAGTTTGGCAGCCCCACCATCATCTGTCCCACAAGTGCAAAACCGCGCTCAACTATTTTTCTTGCAGCCTTTTCGGTTTGCGAAAAATTATGACCGCGCCGACAAATGCTAAGTACATTATCATTAACACTCTGAATGCCGAGCTCTATGGTTTTTACAGAATACTTTGACAATATATCAAGTATTTCATCATCTATGTAATCGGGTCGCGTTGACAGGCGGATAGACTCTACCTTACCTGCGTTTATGTACACTTGCGCAAGTTCGAGAAGCGATATCATAAGACTGCGCTCAATCCCAGTAAAAGAACCGCCGAAAAATGCGATTTCAACAACTGAGTTTTCAGTATCAATTGTTTCAAGAGCCTTTGCAAGTTCTCTTTCTGCAGAAGAAAAAAGAAATTCATTCTTCCCTGATATTTTTCGCTGATTGCAGAAAACGCAGTCATTAGGACATCCGAGATGCGGAATGAAAATAGGAATATTTATATGTCTTTTGCTCATATGTACCCTCACAAATACTAAAGCGCCGAGCAAGCCCGACGCTTTTTGACTATTTTTGACCAAAGAGAGAAAGCGCCTGCTTTGCAGCCATTTGCTCTGCGGCACGTTTGCTCTTCCCCTCGCCTGTTCCAATAACATTGCTGTTAAGCCTTGCCTCGACGGTAAAAGACTTGTTGTGGTCAGGCCCCGACTCACTTATAACAAAGTATTCAAGAACCTCGCCGCCTACCTGTTGTACAAATTGCTGTAGCAACGTCTTAAAATCCTTAGCAGCACCGCTGAGTTCGAGTCTTGAAAGCTCTTCACTAAGCAGAGGCACTAAAAATTTGGCAACGACATCCTTTTTTCTACCGCTGTCAATAAACATCGCAGCAAGTGTCGCCTCGAATGCATCGGCAAGCAAGGATGCTCTTTCGCGGCCGCCGCTAAGCTCTTCGCCGTGGCCGAGGTTTAAGTATTCGCCAAGTTCGATTTTCTTAGCAAATACAGAAAGCGCCTTTTCACAAACTATCTCTGCACGCATACGGGTAAGCTCGCCCTCAGGGCAATCGGCGAAAGTAAAAAACAAATACTCGCTTGCAATTATCGAAAGAACAGAGTCGCCTAAAAATTCAAGGCGTTCGTTGCACTCTACTGTCGCGCCGCGTCCCTTTGCCTCGTTTGAATAGGATGAATGAGTAAGCGCAGTTTCAAGCAATGTAATATCATTGAATTTATAACCGATAGTATTTTCCAAAACACTGCGATCTTTTCGTAAATTCTGCATACACATTCCTCCGATTCTGTTATTTCATTTCTTTCAAAAATTCGGTAAGAACAGCAAGAGATCTTGCAGCTAAAGCCTCGTTCTTAGCCTTTTTTCCGCCCTTAACGCGCTCTTCAAGCAACGGCACTATGCCAAAGTTCGCATTCATAGGCTGAAAAGCTCCTACGCCGCCATTTGCTACATAGTAACCCATTGAACCGATTACGGTTTCTCTCGGGAATATTACTCTTTCGAGTTCAAGCGCGGTCATAGCCGCATTTATCCCCGCTACAATTCCGGAGGCTGCAGATTCGACATATCCTTCAACTCCGGTCATTTGTCCTGCGAAAAACAGATTTGGTTCTTTTTTTACCGAATAGTCTGCATCTAAAAGTTCGGGAGAATTTAGATACGTGTTTCTGTGCATTACCCCGTAACGCATAAATTCGGCATTCTCAAGTCCGGGAATCATAGAAAACACGCGCTTTTGTTCGCCGAAAGCAAGGTGAGTCTGAAAGCCTACGATGTTATAGAGCGTGCCTTCTGCATTGTCCTGCCTTAACTGCACTACAGCATAGGCATCCTTACCGGTAGACGGAAGCGGCAAACCAACAGGCTTCAGCGGTCCAAAAAGCAAAGTTTCATATCCGCGCTTTGCCATCACCTCAACAGGCATACACCCCTCAAAAACCGTAAGGTCTTTTTGACTTTCGCGATCAAAATCTTTTAGTTCCGCCTCTCTTGCACTGATAAGCGCGGTATAGAATGCATCATACTGCTCTTTTGTCATCGGGCAGTTTATATATGATGCCTCTCCTTTACCGTATCTCGATGCAAAAAAAGCAACATCCATATTTATACTTGAAAATTCAACAATAGGCGCCGCGGCATCGAAAAAATGCAGTTTAGTGCCGCCTATTCTTTTTGCAATGTTCTCAGAAAGCGCATCGGAAGTAAGAGGGCCTGATGCAACTACGGTAATTCCATCTTTAGGAATCTCTGTAACCTCACCCCCGATTACTTCAATTAAAGGGTTACTTTTGATTTTCTCGGTAATATATGCAGAAAATTTCTCTCGGTCTACCGCAAGCGCGCTGCCTGCGGGAACCTCGGTTGCATACGCCGCTTCAATAATCAAAGAGCCAAGCATACTCATCTCTTCCTTGAGAAGTCCCACCGCGTTTGAGGTAACATTCGAGCGCAGAGAGTTTGAGCAAACAAGCTCTGCAAAAGCGCGGCTGTGATGAGCAGGAGAAAACTTATGCGGTTTCATCTCGTAAAGTCTTACCTTTACTCCGCGCTGTGCGGCTTGCCATGCCGCTTCACAGCCTGCAAGACCTGCACCTATTACATTTATAGTAGACAATTAGTTCTCCTCTGTCTGTACGAGTGCAGGAGCCTCAGCCTTATAACCGCAGTCCTTCTCGTGACACACATATAAATCCTTGCCTTTTTTACGGAAAAGCATCTTTCCGCAGTCAGGGCATTTTTCGTTGGTAGGCATATCCCAAACAGAAAAATTACATTCGGGATAGCGCTCACAGCTATAAAACACAGTCTTGTTTTTGCCCATTTTGGAAACAATCTTCGCTCCGCATTCAGGACAGTCAACACCGATTTCCTTTACACGCTGCTTTGTAAATTTACATTTAGGATAGTTAGCACATGCATAAAAACTGCCATAGCGTCCTGTACGGAGAACCATATCACCGCCGCACAATTCACATTTAAAATCTGCAACTATCTGCTTCTTTTCTTTAGATTCTTCACCCTCGGGCTTGTCAAGCGACTTTGTATTCTTGCAGGTAGGGTAATTAGGGCAAGCAGCAAAACGACCAAAGCGACCGTTCTTGATTATCATACGGCTACCGCACTTTTCACAGAAAATATCCGTTTCCTCCGCAGGAATTTCAATATTTTCTTTTAAAAGGTTTGCATCAGCGGCTTCAAGTGACTTGGCAAATCCCACATAGAACTCACCGAGAACTCCTTCCATAGTGCTTTCACCGTGTTCAATACCGTCAAGCTTTGATTCCATCTGCGCCGTAAATGCATAGTCAACGATATCAGGGAAATTTTCAACCATAAGCTTGGTCGTAACTTCTCCGAGCGTTGTAGGTACAAGCGACTTCCCCTCGCGTGAAACGTAGTTGCGCGCAATTATTGTAGTAATAATAGTAGTATAGGTACTGGGACGTCCAATTCCCTTTTCTTCAAGGAATTTAATAAGCGAAGCCTCGGTAAATCTCGGAGGAGCCTCGGTAAAGTGCTGAAGCGGCTCAAAGGATTCGCAAGCAAGTTTATCTTTTTCGTGAATAATGGGAATCTTGACATTCTTTACATTTTCCGCGCTGTCATTTTTAGGCGCATCGTCCTGAGATTCCTCATATACAGCCATATAGCCTTGGAACTTTACAGTATAACCGCTGGTTCTAAAAGTGTAGCCGTTAGCATCAAAATCTATAGTTTCGGTGTCAAACACGGCGGATGCCATCTGGCTTGCAAGAAAGCGGTCCCAAATAAGCTTGTAAAGCTTGAACTGGTCAGAAGAAAGATACTTGCGTATCATAGCAGGTTCAAGACGTACATTAGAAGGACGAATTGCCTCGTGTGCATCCTGTGCATTGGACTTGGTTTTATAAGCTCTCGGACGTGTAGGACAATAACTGTCGCCATATTTTTCCGCAATGAGCTCGAGCGCCGCATTCTGCGCATCAGACGAGATACGTAAAGAGTCGGTACGCATATAGGTAATAAGACCTTGAATACCGCCATTTTCACTGCCGAGATTTACACCTTCATAAAGTTCCTGTGCCACGCGCATAATCCTCTGTGACTGGAAACCGAGCTTGCGCGATGCCTCCTGCTGCATAGTAGAAGTGGTAAAAGGAGGGGTGGGCTGTTTGGACTTCGCCGCCTTTTTAACGCT
This sequence comes from Eubacteriales bacterium, assembly GCA_045534835.1. Classification (GTDB taxonomy): domain Bacteria; phylum Bacillota; class Clostridia; order Oscillospirales; family CAG-272; genus UMGS902. Next base: position 4,646 of record JAZSKM010000030.1, read on the forward strand.
CAAGCATACAAATTCTGCGTTTTCAACATTAGCAAGAACTTCGTCAACCTTTGCTTTAGATGTAAGCTTAATTTTGCTACTTCCCTTTCCAACGAGTCTTGCTTTTACCGAATTTTTATCGGCCGTTTCAAGAAGCGCATCAACCGTCCAATATTCCTCCGGAACAAACGCGCGGATCTCAGCCTCGCGGTCAACTATGATACGTGCCGCAACAGACTGAACACGCCCGCCCGAGAGACCGCTTTTTACGCTCTTCCAAAGGAAAGGACTAATCTTATATCCGACAATTCTGTCAAGAATTCTGCGTGCCTGCTGAGAATTTACGAGGTCCTCATCAATTTCACGCGGATGCTTTATAGCATCCTTGATAGCTGACTTTGTAATCTCGTTAAAAGCAACTCTGTAGCACTTCTCTGCAGGAATACCGAGAGCCGCGGCAAGATGCCATGAAATAGCTTCTCCCTCACGGTCAGGGTCTGTTGCAAGGAATACTTTGCTTGCATTCTTCGCATCCTTTTTTAGGGCTTTTATAAGGTCGCCTTTTCCTCGTATATTTATATAGTGCGCCTCAAAGTTGTTTTCAATATCAACGCCAAGGGTACTTTTTGGAAGGTCGCGGACGTGTCCTTTAGAAGCAACGACTTTATAATTACTTCCAAGATATCCCTTTATTGTACTCGCCTTAGCAGGAGACTCCACAATAACTAAATTTGCCATTATTTCCACACTGCACGTAGCAGTTCCTTTCAAAATCTATTTTATACACGGCGATAACGTCCGCCGGGAAGTTCGGTAATTGCCTTTTTAATGTTCAGAGAAAGAAGATGCATCGTGACATCCGCCACGCTCTGCCCTGTTGCTGCGATTATCAGATCAAGACTTGCTTCCCCCTCTTCGGGAATGCAGTCGTACACACTTTTTTCAGCGGGTGACATCGAAACAAATTCTCTTGCCACATCTTTTTGCTCATTCTCCATACCTACAGAAGCAGCCGGAGTCGTTTCTTCATAGTCGTCTTTGTTACGCGAACCGCCTATGCGTACAACCTTTTTCTTATCCTTTTTAGACGCCACGCCGTAACGATTGGCAGCCTTTTTAGAATCATAATTCATCTCACCAATCGCACTGCTGTCGAGTGACTCGAATAGAGCAGATTCAAAAGCATCTATAATGTCAAGCGAAGATGTTGCTATGTGCGCCCCATTTTTAATGAGATTATTAGCACCGACACTGTTTTCCATACCAACAGCACCAGGGATTGCAAACAACGGTCGTCCTTGCGAAGCGGCGTAGCGTGCAGTAATTAGCGAGCCGCCAGACTCCGGACTCTCAGCCACAAGTGTACATCTCGAAAGACCGCTGATAATTCTGTTCCTTTGGGGGAAATGCGCCGCCTCGGATTCAGCACCCGGCGGATACTCACTGAGTACAAGGCCGTCTTTTAATATTGCATCATACAGCTTTTTATGCACCTTTGGATACACAACATCGACACCGCCGCCAAGAACTGCAACAGTCTCAGCCTGAGCATCAAGCGCTCCCGCGGCACTCATACCGTCGCATCCGAGTGCCATTCCGCTAACGATAACCGCCCCTGCAGATGCAAGCTCATAAGAAAATTTATAAGCCATATCCCTGCCGTAATCACTCATAGAGCGGGTTCCGACAACAGAAACGCAAAATCTACGGTCAAAGTCAATCGGTTTGCCCTTGAAATACAATACCGCAGGAGGCTTGTCGATATACTTCAGAATACGCGGATATCGCGGATCGCTGTACGTCATTATGCCGATACCAAGCAATTTGCATTTCTCGAGTATGCGCTCCGCGCGATCAAGGCTCTTGTCTGTCAGACGGGTCTTTACAGACTCGGGAATTTTGTCAAGCGATAAAATTTCGCTTGCAGATGCATCAAAAATTTCTTTGGGAGAGGCATATTTTAAAAGCAAAGTATTAAGATACGGACTCGCCGCGCCAAGCTTAACGGATAGCCAAGTCCAATACAAACTTTCGCTCATAAAATCACCTCCAAAAAATTATCTCTGCACGAATGCAAGCACTGATGCCGCAATTGCAGCATTAAGGGATTCGGAGTATTCAGCAATCGGTATATAAACGCTCGCAGTACACTTTCCGGAAATCTCAGCAGGAATTCCGTGCCCCTCATTACCTATCATAAAGCAGTCGTTTTTATCAATATCAAGTTCATCAAGCGAGATAGCACCCTCGCGCAGTTCAGCACAAAATACTCTTCTACCCGCCGAAATTAGCGCATCCGGTACGCTCTCAAACTCCTTGACAAAATCCACCTTGATCTTAAAAAGCGCTCCCATTGCCGCCCGCATTGCGCGTGCTCCGTAAGGATCTGCCGAGTCATCACTGACAATCAACCTGTCAAAACCAAAGGCTACAGCACTCCTAACTATCGTGCCGATATTACCGGGATCTCTGAGCGAACATAAAAGCATTATCTTTTCTCCGCCAAAATCCACAGCATCATTTCTTTCTATTTTATTATAAAATTTCAAATTGTCAAGATGTTTTGCAACGCATATTACCCCGTCAGGCGATTTTTCGCTGCTGATTTTTGAAAAAGCACCCTCGTGGAGATTGATTACACGAACATTTTTATAGCACTCATTTGCTTTCATCTTTTTCAGCGCAGCAGAGGAAATAGGACTATCCTTGCCATCACAAAGAAGAACTGCCTCTATGCCAACATCACTCTCCACAGCCTCGGCGAAAAGTTTTGAGCCCTCTATCAGGAACAGCCCCTCTGCCTCGCGATACTTTTTATCCGAGAGTTTTGCGTATCTCTGTACCAACGGATTACTCCTGCTGCTGATATATTCCATATCTTGCATATATACTCCTGTTACAATGTAATTCAGGATAAATTAATCCCCATAAAAATGCCAAAAACCCGGTGAAAACCGGGTTTTTAATAAATTAAAGGGCAGCTTTAGCTTTTTCTGCGATAGCAGCAAAAGCTTCCTTATCGTAAACTGCGATCTCAGCAAGCATCTTTCTGTTAAGGTCGATGCCTGCCTTCTTAAGACCGTGCATAAGGGTGGAATAGTTCATACCGCAAACCTTAGCCTGCGCGGAAATTCTTGTAATCCAGAGAGAACGCATATCTCTCTTCTTTAACTTTCTGCCTGTGAAAGCATAGTTGCCGCTCTTGAGAACAGCCTGTTTCGCCATCTTAAAGTGCTTGCTCTTTGCACCCCAGTAGCCCTTAGCAGCCTTAAGTACGCTCTTTCTTCTCTTGCGCGTCATCATAGCGCCTTTTACTCTTGCCATTTTATTTAATCCTCCAAATTAACTGATTTTAGATAAATTACTTCTGAATAAGCGCCTTGATAGTGGGAGCCATAGAAGTGCTGAGGTAAGAACCCTTGCGGAGAGTTCTCTTACGCTTTGCAGTCTTAATGCCGAGCTTATGGCGATGCTGCGAATGGTTCATTTTTACCTTGCCGCCGCCGGTAACGTCGAATCTCTTAGCCGACGCCTTGTGTGTCTTAATCTTTCCCATGATTATATCTCCTTTTCAGTGAATACTGTTTTATAAATTCTTATGAACTTATATTACTTTTTAACGGGTGACACGATAGTAGACATAAATCTGCCCTCCATCGTTATACCCTTTTCAGAAGTTCCAACATCTGCGCAAGCATCAAGGAACTT
>JAZSKM010000124.1:0-5232 GCA_045534835.1 Eubacteriales bacterium
ACATGGCTACGATCCGACTTATTTACCATAAAAATGATAACATCTGCCATATCAATTGCAAGGTCTGCCTGATATTTCATCTGTGTAAGAATTACATCGTCTTTTTTAGGCTCAATACCGCCTGTATCAATAACTACAAATTTTCTGCCGCACCATTCACCCTCACCGTAAATACGGTCACGGGTAACACCGGGGGTATCCTCGACTATCGCGCGGCGAGGGCCTATAAGGTTATTAGTCGGTGTGCTTTTTGCTACATTAGGTCTGCCCACTATCGCAATTATCGGTTTTGCCATTTTTATTCCTCTATTCTGATAAAGTCTGCAGCATCGCTATAAGAAATGCTGTATCTCAATACTTCCTCGTACATTCCGCTTTTTGTAACGCAAACGGTAAGGCGGCTGTCATCCAGATAAACATACGGATATATTCCGTATGCGCTGTTATACTGAGAAAAGTCTGGATAAACGTCAAAAAAGCCGTTTGCAAAAGCATCTACCATCTTTTCGTAATCTACAATATCGGGAGTTTCAAGTATTTTGCCCGTTGCGGTGTCAATATTAACGGTATAAACAACCTCTCCACCCTCTTCGCTGTTCTCATAGTATATAGCGTAGTTGCCCGAAAAAACCGCGGAAAGAATGTTGTCACTCTTATACGTGCTCTCAAGCTTCACGTCATATTCCGCAGTACCGCCAAGCTCAGAGATTGACGAAATGTTTGGTATATAACGCGCAAGTATTTCCTCGGAGCGCTTATCAAGTATCGCCTGAAGCTCTTCATTTTCAAATTCAAGCACCTCATATTTTACATCAACACCGACACCGATAGTAGGTGTTGCCACCTTGACATCCTCAAAGGTTGTTGTCACGGGCAGCTCGGTCTGCTCCAAAAGCACGGTCGCCGTTGTAGGCTCTGTAGTAATTGCCGCAGTAGTTTCATCAGGTGTCGTACGTCTGCAAGCGCAAAGAAGTAGCATAAGTGCAATCGACACAATTAACAATCTTTTCATATCTACACCTCCACACCAAAAATCTTAGAAACAAAGTCGGCACCGCCGTCACCGCTAAAGGTAAGCGGAACCGAAAGCTTATTGGAAAGCTCTTTTTTTGACATACCGCAAAGGAACAAATCCCCCTCGGAGCGAAGAGAATTGCTCGGAAGAATAAGCGTTTCACCAAGGTCTTCTCCCATTAGCTGCTCATATATATCCTTTCCGGTGAGAAGTCCCGAAACGGTTATCTGCTCGCCGAAAAAGTTATTTTTAATTTTAAAAACACTGATTTTTAAATTGCAGCACGCTAAGCACAGCTTCTCGCAGAGCGAGCATATAAACTCATACGCGGCTGCTCCGGTAGCGACAGAAATATGTCTTTTTCTTTCGCCAAGCGCTTCGATATAGTCCGGCAAAAATGAAAGTTCTATTCCAAACTCTTCCTTCATTGAAGCAATCATTCCAACGCCGTTTTCAATCTGTGTAAAGTCCTCGTAAAACTCAGCATCAGGAAGCGGAAGTTCACCTTTAATGTAAAGCTCATCGGCAGGATAGAACAATCTTGTACCAAGTTTCACAAGGCATTCGTCGCCAAAAGCTGTAACCTGCTCTATAACCTCGCGGCACTCCTCTTTTGTAAACGCTTCAAGCGGATAAAGACCGTCGCGGAATTTTGTAAGTCCTGCAGGGACTATCGAAACCGAGTCCATATTGGGATAAAGCGCGGCAAGGTCGCGCATTGTACGCGCAAGCTCTTCTTTATCGTTTACATTTTTGCAAAGAACTATTTGCCCGCGCATATGCGTGCCGCCCTCTTTGAATTTATCAAGATAGGAAAGCACCTGCCCTGCGTTTTTATTCTTCATCATTTTAACGCGAAGTTCAGGGTTTGTAGTATGCACAGAAACATTGATAGGCGTAATATGCATATTGATTATGCGGTCAACATCGCTCTCGCTAAGGTTAGTGAGAGTGATATAGTTACCGTGGAGAAAAGAAAGGCGAGAGTCGTCATCTTTAAAATAGAGCGTTTCTCGGAGTCCTTTAGGTAACTGGTCAATAAAGCAGAAGATACACTTGTTTGCACAGCGCATCTTTTTATCCATAAGAGGGGTAGCAAACTCAAGTCCGATATCGTCATACTCGCCCTTGTCGATTGAAACAGTATAATCGTTTTCGCCGCGGCGAAGATTGAGAGTGATATGGCGGTCGGCAAGATAAAAGCGATAGTCAAGCACATCTGATATAATATGACCGTTGATTGCCATAAGAATATCGCCCGTTTTAACGCCTGCTTTTTCAGCGCGACTGTGTATAAGCACTTCAGTAATTTCAACCATTTCGTTTGGCCCCCTTTCACAAATTCGCATAAATACCCAATTTAGCATCTTATTATATCATATTATATAGTTTTAGTCAAGAAAAGCAAAAATAAAAAGCCGTTTACACGGCTTTTTATTTTATGAAATTTTAGATAACTCTTACACGAATAATGCCGTCGATTGCATTAAACTTTGCAGTTGTTTCTGCAGGAATTGTGCTGCCGGTATCAACGATAGTATATGCATACTCGCCCTTGGAGCCGTTACCCATATTCTCAATGTTGATATGCTCTTCACCGAGAACCGCGGTAATCTGCGCAAGCATTGTGGGAATATTCTTGTGAGTGATACAAATTCTTGTACCGCCCGAATGAGGAACAGAAACTGTCGGGAAGTTTACAGAATTTACGATGTTGCCGTTTTCAAGGAAGTCAACAAGCTCGTGAGCAGCCATAACTGCACAGTTGTCCTCGCTCTCAGCGGTAGATGCGCCGAGGTGAGGGATGGAAATTATGTTCTTGTAGCCAACAAGCTCGGTTGACGGGAAGTCAACAACATACTTTGCAACCTTGCCACTGTCAATAGCAGCCTTCATATCATCGGGGTTAACAAGCTCTGCGCGTGCAAGATTGATAATCTTTGCGCCGTCCTTCATAAGGTCAAACGCCCTTGCATTGATAAAGCCCTTTGTATCCTTGGTAGCAGGAACGTGGAGAGAGATAAAGTCGCAGGACTTGAAAATCTCGTCATAGCTGTCTGCAAGCTTAACATCACGCGAGAGATGAAGTGCGCCCATAACAGAAAGGAAGGGGTCATAGCCGACAACCTTCATACCGAGGCTCTTCGCAGCGTTAGCAACCATACCACCGATAGCACCGAGACCGATAATTCCGATAGTCTTGCCGCTAAGCTCGTTACCGGCAAAAGCGCCCTTGCCTGCTTCAACTTCTTTTGCAATATTTTCCTTGTCCTCAATAGAATTTGCCCAAGCGATACCGCCTATTACATCACGCGAAGCGAGAAGAAGCGCGCAGATTGCAAGTTCCTTAACCGCATTTGCGTTAGCACCGGGAGTATTGAATACTACTACGCCGTTTTCAGCGCACTTGTCAACAGGAATGTTATTAACACCTGCGCCGCAACGTGCAATAGCAAGAAGCTCAGGGTTAATTGGCATATCGTGGAGTTTTGCCGAGCGCACCATAATTGCATCGGGAGCTTCAACTGTATCAGATACAGTGTATCCGCTGCCGAAAACATCAGTGCCGACCTTGGCAATTTTATTCATAAGTTTAATATTCATTGTTATGTACCTTTATTTCTTAGGATTGTTAGCCGCAAAGTCCTTCATAAACTCTACAAGTTTTTCAACGCCCTCTATAGGCATTGCGTTATAAATAGAAGCACGCATACCGCCGACACTTCTGTGTCCCTTAAGGTTCTTAAGACCTGCCTTCGCAGCCTCCGAAGCGAACTTCTTGTCAAGATCAGCATCGCCTGTTACAAAGGTAACGTTCATCATAGAACGGCACTCCTTTTTAACAGGAGCAATATAGTAGTCCTGACTGTCGAGGTAATCATAAAGGACTCTGCACTTCTTTTCGTTGTACTCCTTCATCTTTTCAAGTCCGCCAACCTCGTTTAGAATCCACTCGTATACAAGGCCTGCCATATAAATGGAATAGCAAGGGGGAGTATTGTACATAGAATCGTTCTCTGCCATAAGCTGATAATCGAGCATAGAGGGAGTCTCAGGACGTGCGTTACCGATGAGATCCTCACGGATGATAACAACGGTAAGTCCTGCAGGAGCCATATTCTTTTGTGCGCCTGCGTAAATAACACCGAACTTGGAAATATCTACAGGCTCGGAGATAATGCAGGATGACATATCTGCAACAAGCGGGATATCGCCGGTGTCGGGGATGTAGTCGAACTTGGTACCGTAGATAGTATTGTTGAAGCAAACGTGAACATAGTCTGCATCAGGACGGAAGCTATCACTGGTAGTCCTTGGGATATATGTAAAGTTATCTTCCTTAGAAGTTGCAACGCATGCAGCATCCCCGTACTTCTGCGCCTCTTTGAACGCTTTACCCGAGAACTGACCGGATACGATATAGTCAGCCTTCTTACTGCCGTTCATAAGGTTAAGCGGAACTGCCGCAAACTGAGTGGAAGCACCGCCCTGAAGGAAGAGCACCTTATAATTATCCGGAATATTCATAAGCTTACGAAGATTAGCTTCAGCAGCCTTGATAATTGCATCGTAATCGGAAGATCGATGACTCATCTCCATTACTGACATTCCGCTATCTCCATAGCAAACGAGTTCATCTCTTGCTTTTTCAAGTACGGGCAGGGGAAGCATAGAGGGACCTGCAGAAAAATTAAATACTCTTGACATTTGAGTCACCGTTTCCTTTCGTAAAAAATAATTATTTTTATTATACGACTTATTCCTTTTCCCGTCAAGGAATTTTTTATATTTTTCGCTGTACATTGACAGAAAAATAACGGAGTCGTATGACTCCGTTATTTTTAGTCTCTGACTTCCTCTTCGCGAGGTCTGAATAAAAGCGAAATGCACCATATACCGGCAAGAGCTACAACGGTGTATACGATACGGCTGACAATAGCCGCCTGACCGCCGCAGAGCCACGCTACAAGGTCAAATTTGAAAAGACCAACAGAGCCCCAGTTAAGCGCACCGACAATAGTTAGAATAAGTGCTATTCTGTCAATAATCATTGTTTAATCCTCTTCGGTTCTCAAAATTTTGAGTGCCTTTGCACGCATAAATAGTGTTTCCAACCAAAGAGAAAATATAATGTTATTTTTTGCTAAAATTGGAGCATAAGAATTTTGCTGTCGGTGAGCGCCTCTTTTGAGGTGTACCGGCTTTCATCTATGTCA
>JAZSKM010000163.1:0-2150 GCA_045534835.1 Eubacteriales bacterium
GCTTTGGATGATGATACAATTAAATTATTAACAGGCATCGTAAAAGAGCATCCGGAGCTGGTAAAAACGCTGTTGGCAGAAGGGGCTAGTACACATAATTTGTAGGCATTTGTAAGCAACTGTAAGCAAAACGGTGAAAAATAAGTATTTTTCGAAAAATCTGTAGGCAAAATATTCATTGATTTTGTATTGAAATTCATTTTAAAAATACAAAGAAAAGCACCGAAAGCATAATAACTTTCGGTGCTTTTGGCATCCCGGATTGGAGTCGAACCAACGGCCTGTCGCTTAGGAGGCGACCGCTCTATCCTACTGAGCTACCGGGACATATGCAGATTATTCATCTGCAATGAATACTCCGGCGCTAGTTCTATCTAGCGCTTAGGAGGGGCTTGTTATATCCATTTAACTAAGGGGGCATAAGCGCATACGCGCCTTTAATTCAGTTTGCTGTGGCACTTCGCCATAAAGCGCTCGGTATCTATCACAAAACGCTCGTGAGTACCCTCGCCGATAAGCCCTTTTTCATCATATGCTTCAAGCGCAAAGACAAGACGTCTGCCGTCTACCTCGGTAAGTGTCGCGGTGCAGGTGATTTTAATACCGATAGGAGAGGCGGAAAGGTGCTTGACGTTCAGCATTGTACCGACAGAAGCTTTTCCTTCTTCAAGGTAGGGTGCGACGCACTCGGATGCGCACTTTTCCATAAGTGCAATCATAGAGGGCGTTGCATACACGGGCAAAAGTCCGCTTCCAACTTTATCAGCTGTGTTATCCGTCGTAACGGTCTCGGTTACTGTGTGCTTTAGTCCTGCGGTCATAATTTGCCTCCTGCCTATAAATACTATTTTAGTATAACACAACTGCTTGAATAATGCAATGTAAATTTCACAATTTTGTTGAAACCATTTTTCTTTTGTAGTATAATAAATTGTATTAAATTTGCGAGGTGACTTGCCAATATGATAAGGGAACAACTTTTAGATAATGTCTCTTTTGATTATATAGAGATAGATAAGTTCAAGTCTAACTATCTGTCTGTTTCGTTTGTACTGCCTTTTGAAAAGCGCAGCGCGGCTATGAATACGCTGATAATGAAGATACTAAAGCGCGGAACTGTTTCGTACCCAGATATGACCGCGCTGTCAAAGAAGCTTGAATACTTGTATTCCGCGGACATATTTACCAAGGCGACTTCCTTTGGTGAAACGCAGGCGCTTTCATTCAGTATAGATGCGCTTAACAACCGCTTTGCGACTGACGGCACTGATATTCTCGGCGAAGCTTTGAAACTTCTCAGCGAGATTATTTTTTCGCCGATTACAGAAAACGGGGCCTTTAAAACCGCGTATTTTGAAAGTGAAAAGAAGAACCTTCTTGACGATATTTCGGCGGAAATAAACAACAAGGCGAAATACGCGCTTTCACGTTGTTGCGAGAATATGTTTGAAAATGAGAAATACCGTTTCTCTGCGCTCGGGGATTTTGAGACCGTTTCTGAGTTTACAAACGAAGAGGTCTACAGCCACTATCTTTCGATGCTCAAGCACGCAAGCGTGAACGTGACCTTTGTAGGCAACACCGACCTTGCAAAGCTTAAAGAAGCACTGCTTGAAATGTTCAAAAACTATATGCCAAGCGAGATATACCACTGTGAAACCGAGGTTATCCGTAGTGTCACTGCGGTTAAAGAGGTAAAGGAGGAGTGCATAGGCAAGCAGGGCAACCTAGTTATGGGCTTTAGAAGCGGCAAGGTTTTAAGTGACGGCGACTATCCCAAAATGGCGCTTATGTCAGAGCTTTACGGCGGCGCTCCCTCATCCAAGCTCTTTATGAACGTACGCGAAAAAATGAGCCTGTGCTACTACTGTGTTTCAATTCCCGAGGCGGTAAAGGGAATTATGTTTGTCCGTGCTGGCATTGAAAACGAGAATTTTGAAACAGCACGAGATGCGATTTTAGAGCAGCTTTCACTTGTAAGCAAAGGCGAGTTTACCGATGAGGAGCTTTGGAGCGCAAAGCTTTCGCTTATCAATGCTTACAGAGAGATTTCCGACAACCCTCAGTCGCTGCAGAACTGGTATATGGGGCGTATGCTTTCGGGAATAACCCAGAGTCCCGATGAAGCAATAGAGGTTGTAAAGAATATT
>JAZSKM010000134.1:0-10058 GCA_045534835.1 Eubacteriales bacterium
TGGCGGGCGCAGGAATGTGCGGACATTTCAAGGACGCAAGCGGCGAAAAGCACAAAATATTGCCGTCACGGGCGTGCCTGTTCGACTCCCGTCGGCTTAAAGGACTTGAAAAATGGCAGAACCCTTTATTATTGCTGAAAATTTATCTTACACATATACCGATGACGACGGCGATGCTACAAACGCGCTTCGCGGCATATCCTTCACCGTGAATAGCGGCGAATATGTTGCGGTGCTCGGACATAACGGCTCGGGCAAGTCAACGCTTGCAAAGCTGCTTAACGTTATACTGACTCCAAGCGGAGGAAAACTGACCGTTGCAGGGCATAACATTCACGCCGATATGAGCGAGGACGAGGTTTTCGAGGTTCGCCGCGAGGTTGGAATGGTGTTTCAGAATCCCGACAACCAGCTTGTTGCCACCGTTGTTGAAGAGGATGTTGCGTTCGGCCCTGAAAATCTCGGTATTCCGCGCGATGAACTGAGAATGCGCGTTGACGATGCGCTGAAGACTGTCGGTATGTACGAGTACAGGAATAGTCAGCCGCACAGACTTTCCGGTGGACAGAAGCAGAGAGTTGCTATTGCGGGTGTTATTGCTATGATGCCGAAGTGCATAGTATTTGATGAGTCTACCGCGATGCTTGACCCGCGCGGCAGAGCCGAGGTTATGAAGACTATACGCCGTCTTAATACCGACTTCGGTATGACGGTACTGCATATCACTCACTATATGGACGAGGCGGTGAAGGCAGACCGTATTCTTATCATAAACGACGGTGAGATTTTCCGTGACGGCACTCCGAAGGAGGTCTTTTCTGATGTGGATGCGCTTCGCAGTGTCGGACTTGACGTGCCGCAGGGCAGAGAGCTTATGTACGCTCTTTCGAATAACGGTATTAACTTTGGCGACAGCCCGATTGATATTGACGGCTGCGCGAAACTTATTCTTGAGGAATACAAAAAATGACTGTACTTGAACTTTCGGATGTGTGCTACACATACGATAAAGGGACGAGCAATGCCCACGAGGCGCTTTCCCATATCAATCTGAAAATTGAACAAGGTACCGTAACCGGCATAATCGGGCATACAGGCTGCGGCAAGTCTACGCTGCTCAGAATGTTCAATGGGCTTCTCCGTCCCGACTCGGGAAAGATTCTTCTCTCGGGTAAAGACATCTGGGAGGAGCCGAAGAAGATATCCGCAGTCCGTTTCCGCGTGGGACTTGTAATGCAGTATTCCGAATATCAGCTTTTTGATGAAACCGTTCGTGCCGATATTGCCTACGGCCCTAAAAATATGGGACTCTCCGACGAGGAGATAAACTCGCGCGTTATAGCTGCGGCTTCGTTTGCGGGTATTGGGGCAGATATGCTTGATAAATCCCCGTTTGAGCTTTCTGGCGGACAAAAACGCCGTGCGGCTATTGCCGGTGTAATGGCTATGCGCCCTGAGGTGCTTGTGCTTGACGAGCCGGCGGCAGGACTTGACCCGATGGGACGTGAGGAGATATTTGAGGGGCTCGAGCGTTACCGAGCGGAAAGCGGAGCGACTGTTATAGTGGTAAGCCACAGTATGGAGGATATGGCGAAATACTGTGACCGCCTTGTTGTGATGAATGACGGTGGGATTTTTGCAGAGGGTACTAAGGAAGAGGTCTTCGGCAATGCTGGGCGGCTTATGGAAATAGGACTCGGCGTACCCGAGATAACCCGACTTGTTGCAAGGCTGCGCGAGGGCGGTATGCCGCTTAAGGCGGAAATATATACCGTTGAAGAGGCAAAAGAGGCAATTGCCAAGCTGCTCGGAGGTGATAGTAATGATTAAGGATATCACTCTCGGTCAGTATTTTTCGGGCAATTCTGTTCTGCACCGCGCCGACCCACGTGCAAAGCTGATCTTTTCACTGCTTTATATAATTATTCTTTTCTTTGCAAAGAGCGCAGCGGCATTTGCATTTGCATTTGTGTTTACTCTTGCGCTGATTTTTATCAGCGGTGTTCCGCTGAAAATAGTGCTTCGCGCGATAAAGCCGCTTGCTTTTATCATTGTTTTCACTGCTTTTCTAAATATCTTCTGGACAAAGGGAGAAAATCTTCTCTTTGAGTGGAAGTTCATACACGTGTATGCAGAGGGAGTTATCTTCGCTGCATATATGGCAGTGCGAATCATTCTTTTAGTGGTGGGTATGTGCGTTTCGCTCACCTATACCACAACGCCGCTTGCACTTACAGACGGTATAGAGCAGCTTTTAAATCCGCTGAAAAAGATTAAGGTGCCAGTACACGACTTTGCTATGATGATGACGATAGCTATGCGCTTTATTCCCACGCTTATTGAGGAAACCGATAAGATAATGGATGCGCAGAAGGCGCGCGGCGCGGATTTTGAGAGTGGCGGACTTGTCAAAAAGGCAAAGGCACTTATACCGATACTGATACCGCTGTTTGTTTCCGCGTTCAAGCGTGCAGACGACCTTGCTATTGCAATGGAGTGCCGTTCGTACCGAGGCGGAGAGGGCAGAACTAAGCTTAAAGAACTGAGATACGGCAGATGTGACCTTGTTATTCTTGCACTTGCTGTGCTGTTCACCGCAGGAATATTCCTGTGTAATATCTACCTGCCGTATATTTCACTTTAATTTTACCAAAAAGGGGGCGCATACCGTGAAGATACTGCTGCGGCTTAAATATCTTGGCACAGACTTTTGCGGCTGGCAGTTTCAGCCGGGCGATGTGCGTACCGTCCAGAAAACGCTTACCGAGGCGGCAGAGATGCTTTTCGGTGAAAAATGCAATATTACGGGTTGCAGCCGTACCGACAGCGGCGTTCACGCGCTTGACTTTGCCGCTACTGTAGAGCTTTCAGACAGTGCAAACAAAATACCGCTTGACAAAATACCTACCGCGTTTTCAAGGTACCTGCCGAGCGACATTTCGGTTACAAGTGCAAAAGAAGTGGAGGACGGCTTTCACCCAAGATACGACGTCGTGTCAAAAGAGTATGTCTATAAAATATACGCGTCCCCCGTTTGCGACCCATTTCTTTACGGGAGAGTGTGGCACTATACGGGAAAACTCCTTTCGGATGCTGCAGAGCGTATGAACGATGCCGCACAGCGTATAGTCGGGAAAAAGGATTTTACATCATTTATGGCGGCTGGCTCTAAGATTGAGGATGCCGTGCGAACTGTTCACTACTGCGACGTAACGCACGAGGGCGATATGATAACGATCCGCATCGCGGCAGACGGCTTCCTTTACAATATGGTGAGGATAATCGCAGGTACGCTTGTTCTCTGCGGCAGTGGAAAGCTTACCGCCGATGATATCACCGAGATAATTGAGAAAAAGGATCGCTCGGCTGCAGGACTTACCGCCCCGCCTGACGGACTGTATTTAAATAAAGTTACCTATAACGAATGAAAGGAGAAAAGGTATGAAACGAACATATACTCTTGAGTCATCAGAAAACGAATACTATGCCCGTATAAGCCGCAAACTCAGGAATATGAAGTATTTTATGCTGCTTCTTATGGTCGTTTGTGCCGTGCTTACACTGTGGGCATACCGTGACCGCTTGACTTACGGAAACCTCCGTTACCTCTTTCGCGATATGGATGCCGCAGGCAATGCTGCCTTTTCTTCGGATACCGTTTATTATACCGCTGACGAAAAAAATACGTTTATTTATTATAGGGGCGATCTTGCTGTCGGCTCATCGGGCGGAGTGACGTTTCACCGCTCTCTCGGCGGACGTTCCTTTTCGGATGAAGTGAATTTCAGGTCGCCCGTGCTTTGCGGCTCCGAAAAGTATATGATAGCGTACGATGTCGGCGGCAAAAGCTTTTATGTATACAATTCTCTTGGCAGAGTGTATAACGAAAAACTCGAAACAGAGATAATATCCGCCGCGGCAGCCGACAATGGCAGATTTTGCGTGCTTGCCGAGAATAAAAAGGGCGGTTGCGATATTTATGTTTACGATAAGAATTTTAACAGAGTTGCAACCATTACGCGCGCGGGAGATGTCTATACGGTAGGCTTCCTTGGTGATGGAAGACTGTATATCTGTGAAAACATAGTCGAGAACGCTTCGCTTTATACCGACATAACCTTTTACACGGTAGGGAAAGAGGAAACAGACGGTGCCATGCGTGAAAGCGGTCTTGTCCTTGAAATCGGAGATGTCAAGGGAGGTATGTATATCCTCAGCGACCGCGGACTCACTTTAAAAACAGATAACGGCGATTTTGAGCATTCTTTTGCTGCAGCAGACCTTTTGTATGCCGATGCATCCCGTGACGGCGTTTGTGTGCTTCTGAAAGAAAACACATCGGGAGAAGAGTGCGGTGCATACCTGTTTGCGCCTGACGGTGGAGAAATATATTATGCAGTTCCCAAGGGAGTAAAGGGAATTACGCTCCTTGGTGGCAGAATGTGTGTGCTTTATGACGGAGCCGTGTTTGTGCTTTATGATGGAGAAATATCACAAATCGACATTCCAACCGGCGCACGCGCTATCCTGCCCGTATCTTCAAATGAATTTATCGTTTGCTATAATGACTATGCCAGAATTTTTTCTGCAAAACAGAGGTGACATATATGTATATTGCTATTGATGTTATTTTAGCGGTTGTCGTGGCGGCGGTCGTTATTGGTGCTGCAAGGCGCGGATTTATCCGAAGTGTTTTTCAGCTTGGCTCAACGGTTGCAGCGATAGTCGTTGCTGTGATTTTTTACAAGGAACTGTCAAACTATTTTTTAAACGCCTTTGTGCTTGAAAAGGCAACCGAATATATCGGCGGATTTTTAAGCAATATTACGGAGGATATAACTTCTGCGACCGACTTTTCGGCGATGATAGGCGCGATACCCGAGCAGGTGAGAAACACAGCGGAGCTTGTCGGTATCAATCTTGAAGAAACTCTTGGGCAACTCCTTGCATCCAATGCTTCGGTAACCGCCCACACGTTTGGTGAGAGCCTTGCGCACTCGGTTGCCACAGTTATTTCCAACATACTTGCATTTGCGGCGATTTTCTTTGGCTCGCTTATTTTGCTCAATTTGCTTTGCTTCGTTCTTGACAAGGTTGCAAAGCTCCCCGTGCTTAAAGGTGCCAACCGTTTTCTCGGTTTTCTTCTCGGTGTGCTTGAGGGGCTTGTGCTCGGAGTCGTACTCGCCAAGGTTGCACAGGCACTCTGCAGTGCATACGGCGCTCTTAATCCCGAGTTCGTATTTACGGGTGTCGCGACTAACACCTATATCGCAAAATTCTTTATAAACATCTGCCCTTGGTAATTCAGTGGAGGTACTTATGCAAAAGAAAAATATTCCTAACGTTTTGTCGGTGATAAGAATAATACTTGTACCGATATTTATTGCAGTATACTTTTGGGATTATCCAAGTAACGTGTGGGGAGCAATTGGCGTATTCTTTCTTGCGGGAGCTACCGATGTTGTAGATGGCTACCTTGCAAGGAAAAACAACTGGATTTCGGACGTGGGCAAGCTGCTTGACCCTCTTGCGGATAAAATGATGCAGTGCGCCGCGCTGACCTGCTTTTATATCACGGAAACAATTCCGATCTGGCTGTATGTCACATATGTTGCCAAGGAGCTTGTACTTATCGCAGGCGCGATATTTATGTTAAGACGTAGAAGCGTCGTTGTAAAAAGCGGCTTCTGGGGAAAGTTTGCGGTATGCGTATTCTATGCATCTATTGCGGCACTCGTTTCGGTTCAGCATTTTCCCGAGCCTGTCAGAAAGGCGCGCACAGCGGTTATCTGCGCGGTAATGCTGTGCTTTGCAATAGTTGCGCTTATCCAGTATTTCAGAGAATATATCAGAGCCAATCAGTCTAAATGACAATCCACCCTTTGAAAGGAACATATAAATGGTAATGTGTGCAAGATGCCGCAAGCGTGTTGCTGTGGTGTTTATAACAAAACTTGAAAACGGCGAGAGCAAGAACGAGGGACTTTGCCTTAAGTGTGCAAAGGAGCTTGGTATAAAGCCGATAGACGATATTTTAAGTAAGATGGGCATATCCCCCGAGGATTTTGACCGGATGAGCGAGGAGGCGGACGAGCTTATGCAGGGGCTCGTTCCCACTGAGGACGGGGAAGAACCCTCTACCAATGCGCCTGCCGTTGATTTTGGAAAACTGATGCGAGAGAGCGGACTCGGCGGAGCGGGTAAGACGGAAAACGCGAAGGGGAAGGGAAAAGAGCAAAAGCGCAAGTACCTTGAAACCTATTGCCAGAACGTCACCGAAAGAGCGCGCAACGGCGAGCTTGACCGTATTGTGGGACGTGAGCGTGAGCTTGCAAGAGTTATACAGATACTCTGCCGCCGCCAGAAGAACAACCCCTGCCTTATAGGTGAGCCGGGCGTGGGCAAGACCGCTATGGCAGAGGCGCTTGCACAGAAAATAGCGGCAGGAGATGTGCCGTACAAACTGAAAAAATGTGAAATATATCTGCTTGACCTTACCGCGCTCGTTGCGGGAACGCAGTTCCGCGGACAGTTTGAGTCGAGAATTTTAGGACTTATCCGCGAGGTCAAGGAGGCCGGAAATATAATCCTTGTTATAGACGAGGTTCATAACATAGTCGGCGCAGGCGATGCCGAGGGAAGTATGAACGCGGCTAATATCCTAAAACCCGCACTGTCGCGCGGCGAGATACGCGTTATCGGTGCAACCACGCTTAAGGAATACTGTAAGCACATCGAAAAGGACTCGGCGCTTGAACGCAGATTTCAGCCTGTTATTGTAAACGAGCCTTCCGTTGCGGAGAGCGTAGAGATGCTCCGCGGAATCAAGCACTACTACGAAAAGTATCACGGTATTGTAATTCCCGAGAGTATTCTCACGCTTGCCGTTACTCTTTCCGAGAGGTATATAACAGACCGTTATCTGCCCGATAAGGCGATTGACCTGCTTGACGAGGCGGCATCCTACCGCGCACTTTCGACAAAGGAACTTAACGAAAGCCTTGAACTTGGCGACGAACTTTTAAATGTCAGAAAAGAACGTGTTGCTATCGAAAACGCACCTGAGCGTGAGATGGACGATATGCAGGAAAAGTACCGTCAAATCGCGGACAACAAGGTCAAGGAAGCGCGTATCACCGAGCGTATGCAGCAGATTGAGGCTGTCGTTAAGTCGGTCGAGCTTACCGCTGAGGACCTTGCGCGTGTTATCGAGATATGGACAGGAGTTCCTGCTACCGAGATAACCGAAAATGAGTTTTACAGAATAGACCGCCTTGCCGAGCGTATGAAGAAAAAGATAATCGGACAGGACGAGGCTGTCGAGGCTGTTGCAAGGGCAGTAAAGCGCAACCGCGCAGGCGTTGCCTATAAGCGCAAGCCGGTATCGTTTATCTTTGCAGGCCCGACAGGTGTCGGCAAGACCGAGCTTGTCAAGGTGCTTGCAAGCGACCTTTTCTCTTCACCCGAAACGCTTATAAGACTCGATATGTCCGAGTTTATGGAAAAGCACAGCGTATCCAAGATTATTGGAGCGCCTCCAGGGTATGTCGGATATGACGAGGCGGGACAGCTTACAGAAAAGATACGCCGCCGTCCGTACAGCGTGGTGCTGTTTGACGAAATAGAAAAGGCACATCCCGATGTGCTCAATATTCTGCTTCAGGTACTCGACGATGGCAGAATTACCGATGCTCACGGCAAAGAGGTCAATTTCGAGAACACACTTATCGTTATGACTACCAATGCAGGCTCGGATGTGTCCTCCTCTATTGGCGGCTTTGCTTCAAAGGGCGGCAGCGGCGCAAGCAGCGAAAAGACCGAAAAGGCACTGCTTTCCTTCCTGCGACCCGAGTTTATCAACCGTGTTGACGAGGTTATAACCTTCCGTTCGCTTGATAAGGCCGACTTTGGCGAAATAGCAAAACTTATGCTAAGACAGCTTGCGGATGCACTTGGTGAAAAGGGAATTGCACTTTCATTTACCGACAGCGCGGCTGCGTTTGTTGCCGAAAAATCATTTTCGGTCAAGTACGGTGCAAGAAATATGCGCCGCTACATTCAGCGCGAGGTTGAGGATGCGCTTGCCGAAAAAATCATTTCTTCGTATGAGAGCCGCGTAACAAGCGCGACTGTCGATTCCTACGGAGAAAAACTAATCATTGATTGTAAATAATTATATATTCAAGGAGAACGAAAATGGCAGAAAATTGCACACACGACTGTTCGACCTGCGGCGCAGACTGCCCCTCGAAAAAGGCACAGCCCCAGTCGCTTGTTGAACCTCAAAATGCACTAAGCAACGTTAAAAAGGTTATAGGAGTTGTCAGCGGCAAGGGCGGCGTAGGCAAATCGCTCGTTACCTCGCTTCTTGCAGTTGAAATGAGCCGCCGCGGCTACAAGACCGCTATTCTTGACGCGGATATTACGGGCCCGTCTATTCCGCAGGCATTTGGACTTCATGGGCGCGCAGAGGGAAGCCCCGACGGTATTTATCCGGTCAATACCACAACAGGTATTGAGGTAATGTCTGTGAATCTTCTTCTCGAAGAGGAAACCGCACCCGTTGTATGGCGCGGTCCTGTTATCGCGGGTACCGTAAAGCAGTTCTGGACAGACGTTGTCTGGAACGAGGTGGACTATATGTTCGTTGATATGCCTCCCGGCACGGGTGATGTACCGCTTACCGTATTCCAGAGTCTGCCTCTTGACGGTATAGTTATAGTTTCATCTCCTCAGGAGCTTGGTTCAATGATAGTCAAAAAGGCGGCTAATATGGCAGGACTTATGAACATCCGTGTCCTCGGCCTTGTTGAGAATATGAGCTATGCCGTTTGTCCCGACTGCGGTAAGGCTATAGAGATATTCGGCAAGAGCCGCATTGAGGAAACTGCTAAAGAGTACGGATATGAGGTTCTTGGTAAAATACCGATGGACCACCGCCTTGCGGCGCTTTGCGACAAGGGCGCGATAGAGCTTTGCGAGGAAACCTATCTCTCCGCCGCTGCAGAGGAAATTGAAAAGCTTTTAGGTTAATATCAACATAGGAAATTTTATCCCCGAAAGGAAAACAAATATATGAAAATCTCAAAACTTGCCGAACTGCTCGACGCAGAAGTTTGCTACGGCAATGAACTTCTTGACAACGAAGTCCATTCGGCTTGCGGCAGTGATATGATGAGCGACGTGCTTGCATTCGTTAAGGATCAGGCGGTGCTTTTAACCGGTCTTGTAAATATGCAGGTTGTACGTACTGCCGAAATGATGGATATGCGCTGCATAGTTTTCGTGCGCGGTAAAAAGCCTACCCCCGAAATTATTGCACTTGCACGCGATTCTGAAATTGCGGTTCTCGCTACCAACGAGCGTATGTATCAGGCGTGCGGCCTGCTGTATATGAATGGCCTTGTAGGCGGTAGCATTGAAAAGGACGGTGCGAAGTGAGTACGCCTTTGAAATTTCATTACGATGTTCTCGGCGGTGACTTTACATCAGCAGGCAATGCTTCTGTCAAGGCTAAAAAGGCATTGCGCCAGCTTGGTTTTGATCCCGACACTATCCGCCGCGTGTCTATTGCGATGTATGAGGGCGAGATAAATATGGTTATCCACGCAAACGGCGGTACTGCTGATATTATCGTTTACGATGATGCTATTGAAATAGTGCTTGCCGATAAGGGACCGGGTATTCCCGATGTTGACCTTGCTATGCAGGAGGGATATTCTACAGCTCCCGACAACATCCGTTCACTCGGTTTTGGCGCAGGTATGGGACTTCCCAATATGAAGCGTCATACAGATGACATTAAAATAGAAACAGAACTTGGTGTCGGTACTACAATAACTATGCGTGTGAATGTATAGCCGAAATTATGGTTAAGGAGATACATAATGGGACAGAAAATTAATCACTCCGTTCTGCTTCAGCCGGATATGTGTAAGGGCTGCACGCATTGCCTCAAGCGATGTCCCACCGAGGCTATCCGTATTCGTAACGGACATGCCGTTATCCGTGAGGAGAGGTGCATTGACTGCGGTGAATGTATAAGGCGTTGCCCATAT
>JAZSKM010000041.1:0-8918 GCA_045534835.1 Eubacteriales bacterium
GTCTTCCTAAGACCGCTTGGCCTCCGACTTTTTCGTCAACAACGTCCATTCCGTAAACGACCTTGCCGAATGCGGCATACTGACCGTCGAGAGAGGGAGCATCCTGATGCATAATAAAGAACTGTGAGGAGGCAGAGTTCGGATCCTGCGAACGAGCCATAGAAATTACGCCACGCTCGTGTCTTATCAGGTTGTTATGTCCATTAGCCGCAAACTCGCCTACAATGTTCTGTCCCGAGCCGCCGCAGCCTGTCGCCGTGGGGTCGCCGCCC
This sequence comes from Eubacteriales bacterium, assembly GCA_045534835.1. Taxonomy (GTDB): domain Bacteria; phylum Bacillota; class Clostridia; order Oscillospirales; family CAG-272; genus UMGS902. The sequence continues at coordinate 273 of JAZSKM010000041.1, forward strand.
TGTATCATAAAGCCCTTTATAACGCGGTGAAAAATGAGTCCGTTATAGAAGCCCTCTTTAACAAGTTTTTCAAAATTCGCCGCCGTTACGGGTGCTGCCGCGTGGTCTAGCTCGACCTTGATAATTCCGCCGTTTTCCATCTCAATTTGTATCATTTTTTCGTATCTTCCTTTCATTAAATAATATTATCTAAAATCATCAACAAACCATACTGCCGATTTCGGTATAGAAAATTCTCTTCCGCAAAGGTATCCGAGCGCGCCGCTTCCGTCCGCAAAATCGAACCGCAGGCGGTAGGAATAGAGCGCCTGATATTTGTACCCCTTGGTGCGGTCGTCGCGGTTTATACCGTATTTTCCGTCGCCCAGAAGTGGGTGGCCGATATACGAAAACTGCGCTCTTATCTGGTGAGTTCTGCCGGTGAGAAGCTCAACTTCAAGCAGCGAATTTCCGTCCTTTTCAGCAATCACTTTGTACCTTGTGCCTATGCTTTTTGCATCGCGCGGCTTGTTTGAAGCCTCGTAAATTCGCACAGTATTAGTCCTTGAATCCTTCTTCAGCCAACCGTGCAGAGTATCGCTTTTTCTTCGCAAAATGCCGTGTACGGCGCAAAGATAAAACTTGGACGTCTGCCCGTCGCGTATCTTCTCGTTCATTATGCGAAGCGCTTCGGCATTTTTCGCAAGAATCACAATGCCGCCGGTATTTCTGTCAATACGGTTGCAGAGCGCGGGCGCAAAAGACTGCTCACCCTCGGGGTTATACTCGCCCTTTTGATAAAGATACGCTTTTGCGTGGAACAAAAGCGTATTGTTCTGCCCATCTTTATCATCGTGTACAAGAACTCCGGGGCGCTTTGAAAGCAACATTATATTCTCGTCCTCATAGACGATGTCAAGCTTTACCCGAACGCGCGCAAGCTCGGCTGTGTCGTTACCCTTTTCACCGCCGCAAAAAAACTCCTCCGCGATGAAAAGCTGCAGCGTGTCCCCCTCGGACAGCATCTGCCCGTTTTCCGCGCGCTTTCGGTTGACCTTTATCTTTTTCTGCCGTATAAGGCGGTACATCAGTGAAGGCGGCATACCGTACAGAGCTTTTGTAAGAAACTTGTCAAGCCTCTGCCCTGCATCGTTTTTGCCAACAATAAGTTCACGCATAAAAGACTTCTCCAATTAAAGGTGGGGTTTGCCTAAAACCCCACCTTAACAGTTTATTTCGTGCCGAAAATTCTGTCGCCCGCATCGCCAAGACCGGGGAGAATGTACTTATGGTCGTTAAGCTCACGGTCGAGTGCCGCCGCGTAAATATCAACGTCAGGATGTGCATCCTGAAGAGCCTTTACACCCTCAGGTGCAGCAACAAGACACATAAAACGAATATTAGTAACACCCTTGTTCTTGAGCATCTGAATCGCATCAATTGCACTGCCGCCCGTCGCAAGCATCGGGTCAACAACAATAACAATGCGGTTTTCAATATCCTCGGGCATTTTGCAGTAGTATTCAACGGGGGTATGAGTTTCGGGATCGCGGTAAAGACCGATATGGCCTACCTTAGCAACAGGCATAAGTTTGAGAAGTCCGTCAACCATACCAAGGCCTGCTCGAAGAATAGGAACGATTGCAAGCTTTTTGCCCGAAATCCTTTTCGCAACCATAGTTTCAAGAGGAGTTTCTATAGTATAATCCTCAAGAGGCAGGTCGCGGGTTACCTCATAACCCATTAGCATAGAAATCTCATTTAGAAGCTCGCGAAAATCCTTTGAACCTGTTTCAATCTGTCGCATAATAGAAACCTTGTGCGCGATAAGCGGGTGGTCATACACCTGAAGTTTGCTCATATCAGTTCTCCTTATGTTTAGTATACATTAATTATACACCTTTTGAAAGTAAATTGGCAAGTTCTTTTTACAATTTTTATTTACATACGTCGGTTTTCGTGTTAAAATAAGTTGAAGTTTTCGGAAAGGCGGTGAAAAAATGCCGACAATTGGTGTATACACTCTCGGCTGCAAGGTCAGTCAGTATGAGAGTGAGGCTATTCTTGAGGCCGCCGAGAAAAAGGGGTTTTTAAAAGGTGATGGCGACTGTGACGTTTTCGTTGTCAACACCTGCACCGTTACCGCCGAGGGCGACAGAAAATGCCCCCAGTTAATCCGCAGACTGAAAAAGCAGTCTCCGGGTGCAAAAATTCTTGTGTGCGGCTGCTATTCGCAGGTAGCGCCAGAGGAAATTGCCGCAATTGACTGCGTTGACTACATTTCCGGCACCGCGGACAAGCTAAAGATAGTTGACCGCGCGATTTCGCTTCTTCGAGGCGAGGAAATACCGCGTATAGAGGTTTCGTCGCTTGACGGCGCGACCTTTGAAAAAATGCAGATATGCCGCGCGCCGCGTACACGCGCTTATGTGAAAATTGAAGACGGGTGCGAAAACCGATGTGCATACTGCAAAATCCCCGATGCGCGCGGACTTGTCCGCTCAAAGTCTATAGCGGATACAGTAAGCGAGGTGCGCAGTCTTGCAAGCGCCGGCGTGCGAGAGGTAGTGCTGACGGGCATTGAAACGGCATCCTTCGGCCGCGACAGCGGCGAAAGCCTTAGCGACCTGCTGCGCGAGGTTGAAAAAATTGACGGAATCGAGCGTATTCGTCTTGGCTCGCTTGAGCCGACTATAATGAAGCCTGATTTTATAGAAAAAATCGCTTCGCTTAAGAAGCTTACACCGCATTTTCATCTGTCAATGCAAAGCGGATGTTCAAAAACGCTTGCCGCGATGAAGCGCAAGTACAATGCAGAAATGGCACTTAAAAGCATTGAAGCAGTGCGAAGCGCAATTGACGGCGTGCAGTTTACCACCGACTTTATCGTAGGTTTTCCGGGTGAGAGCGATGAGGACTTTGAGGCTACGATTGAATTTGTAAAAAAAGCAAGATTCCTGCAGGCACATATTTTCAAGTATTCAAAGCGCAAAGGCACTCCAGCCGCAAAAATGCAAGGTCAAGTGCCGGAGGACGTAAAGCACGCGCGCTCTCAAAAGCTCTCCGCAGTCTGTCTTGAAATCACCGTTGCTCTTCTCGAAGAGGAAATTTCGCTGCATCCGGTTCAAACGGTGCTTTTTGAGCAAATCTCCGACGGATACTGGTGCGGACATACTTCCTCGTTTATTGAAGTCAGGGTGAAAACCGATATGGATTTGCACGGTGAATTCAAAATGGTACGGCTGTTATATGCCCATAACGGCTATATCGAAGCCGAACTCGCATAAATTTTGAAAAAAATTGTATTTTTCTCTTGCATTTTCAAAAGTGCTATGCTATAATATCGGGTGTCGCGTTGGGTAATCTGCCCGACACGCCTTAATTTGTATCAAAATAATAATAAATATATCGCTATTTTGGGAGGTGCAATTCAAATGGCAAAGTGCAGCGTATGCAATAAGGGTGTTACTTTCGGTCACAACGTTTCTCACTCGAACCGCAAGACCAACAGAACCTGGAAGCCCAACATCAGAAAGGTCAAGGCTGTTGTTAACGGAACTCCTAAGACCGTTTACGTATGTTCCCGTTGTCTCCGTTCAGGCAAGGTTGAGCGTGCTATCTAAGTAAGACTTTTTCGCAAAAAAGAGGCAGACAGCAGTCTGCCTTATTTTTTTATCCGGAGGATTTATGCTTTACATCGGATGCGCCGTTTCGCAAAAAATGCGAAGCACGCTTGAAAAACTTAATATCCCGTATGGAGTTATGCCGAGTAATCCCTCTCTGCCGCAACCCATAAGCTCCCACCCCGATATGTCGGCAGTGACCGTGCGCGAAAAAACCTTCTCTTCCGGGGAAACGGCTGAGTTTTTAGGCTGTACGGACACAGGGGAAGCCTTTGGTAAAAGCTATCCTTACGATGTGCTTTTCAACGGATTTGTGCTTTGCGGCAGGCTTTTCTGCTATGAAAAAGCCTTTTCAAAAGCTGCCCTGCAGTTCGCCAAGGATAACGGCATCGAAGTTGTTAACGTAAAGCAAGGGTATGCAAAATGCTCAACCGTAGTACTCGGCGACACGGGTATAATCACCGCTGACAAGGGCATCGCAAAAACCGCAAAAAGCATTTGCAAGGTACTTTTGATAGACGAAGGCGGTATTATGCTGCCCCCGTATGAATACGGGTTTATCGGCGGTGCATCTTTTGTGCTCGGCGACAAGGTTTTCTTTTTCGGCGACATTAAAAAGCATAAAAATGCGGATAGTATTTCAAGGTTTATAAGCGAGTGCGGTTATACCGCCGTTTCGCTTTCTGACGAGTCGCTCTGTGACTTTGGCGGAGGAGTATTGATCAATGACTAAAAAGGTTAAAATCAAGTTTTATCTGTGGCTTTTTTTCGGCATAGCCTTCATAAGCTACTATCTAATCGAAGCGCTATTTGTCGGCTTTGACTTTTCACTGCTCTGGCTTTGGGCGCTCGGCGGCTGCGTATGCCTTATCTGTGCGACGTTGACTAAGCGTTTCGGAAGTCTTCCGCTGCCGAGGTGGGCATTTAAGGCAGTTTGCGCGGTGCTTTCGCTTATATTAATACTGTTTTTATTCTTAGAAGGCTGCATTTTCACGCAGTTTTCGGCAGACGGTGAAGACGGACTTGACTATATCGTAGTTCTCGGCGCAAAGGTTCGCACAGGCGGAGTCCCGTCAAAGCCGCTATACTGGCGAATCAACGCGGCAGAAAAATATCTGCGTGAAAATCCCGAAACTTTTGCCGTGCTTTCCGGCGGCAAGGGAGCGGACGAGCCTATAAGCGAGGCCGAATGTATGTACAATGTCCTGACCGCACGCGGCATTGATAAAAACCGCCTTATAATCGAAGACCGGTCTACAAACACAAACGAAAACATACGCAACAGTCTCATGCTTATGAAAGAAGGCGCAAAATTTGGCATTGTGACGAACAACTTTCACGTTTTCCGCGCGGTAAAAATCGCCGAAACTGTCAGTGGGAGTGCTGTCAGCGGCATCGCTGCCGAGTACAAGGATGCGCTTTGGCTGCATTATATGGCACGTGAGGCGGTAGGAATTTTCAAGGATACTCTGCTCGGCAATATGAAATTCTAATAAAAAAGAGTCGTACGAAACGACTCTTTTTTATTAGAATGACCTGCCGCCCATTCGGGCGCCTCCGCCGCCGCTCCTGCCTGAAAACCCTCTGCTACCTCCTCCGCCGCTGTTTGACGGTGGGTCGGGAATACGTGTAACCACTACGCTCTTATTGACAAATGTATCCTTGTTTTCAGTGAGGGTGAGGTCGGCATACTGACCGAGCGGATATATATCGCTGTGAACCTTGCGTTTGTAGAAAAGTTTCACGCAAAGCACAGTAATACCGCCTATCACTGCACCAAAAAGCAACCCAATGATAGCAAAGAAAATAACATACGTGGTGTCCGAGTATTCAACGTATTCATACTGGTCACCTGCATTCTCAGGGTCAAACAGTTCCGCGTTTAAAAAGTTTTCTTCGGAAAGCGAGATGAACATCTCCGCCGCATCTGCGTAGTTGCCGCCTGCTATATCCTCAAAAATGCTGTCAAGTATCATATGCGACTCCGTATACGACACACGAAAAGCGCTCTCTCCGTATGTAGCGTTATACTGATACATATCATATTGCCGCGCCGACATATCAACAGCAAGCAGTACCATATCCTCCGCGCCGTCCGAATAAGCAGGAAGGTTTCCTGTCATACCGTATATGCCATAGTCTGTAACTATGACCGCAAGAAGTCCGCTTGAGTTATAAACATTCTCAGCATAGAGAGATATTTCTTCTTCCTCAAGGGGTGCAAGGAGGTCAGCATTGTCGTATACATAGGTATAACTGAGCGCAGATATGTTAAACACCAATATCGCCGCAAAAATCAGCGCAAAAACAAACTTTTTCATAGCAAGGCTCCTCCTACCGTAAAGATAAGAGCAACTGCCGCCATAACGACGAAAAATAGTATCCACAGCTTTTTACCGCTGATAGGGAGTTCACCGTACACCTTGCCGGTATGCCCGTTAAGCGCATATGTATAGTTCTTTTCGCCCTTGCGATAGGTAAGTATCCATATCGGGAGAAGAGCGTAGTCCCAGTGTAATTTATCAAGTCTTACGTTTGTACCCATATGATGAACGGCGGTATACCCGTTCATCGTCCCGCGGATCATCGTGGTTGAATAATCGGTAATGCGGCTTTTGACCGCATCAAAAAGTTCATCTTTTTCTATGTTGCGCTTCTTAGTAAGGAATCCCGAAAGATACGGCATTGAAAACTCTCTTAGCGCATCCGACGGATACGGAAGTATTCCCTCAAGCATTGCCTTGTCATCCCCGATATAAGCGCCGCTTGCTACATCTTCAAAATGGATTTCGCCCTTGCGATAAAGGTTAAAATGCGACGTTTCGGTATACAGATTCTTACCGAGCTTCCACGTACGTACCTTTTCAGCCTTGGCGCTGCCGCTTGCAGTTATATCCGCATCGGTAAGCCAGAACGGATAGTATATGCCGCGTATTTTTTGTACCTGTTCATCGGCGAAAAAGTCCTTTGGAACAAACCATTTTTTCTTGGCAAAAGCCAAAAAACGTTTTTCAGCCTCGGTTTTATCAAACGCAAACGGAATGATTTTGTGCGGTCTTAGTTGTCCCGAAAGTTTGCCCTCGCAAACTATTGGATTGTGACAGTACGGGCAAAAATCCGATGCCGTATCCTCATCAGCGAACACCTCTGCTCCGCAATTGTTGCATACATAAGAGAGAAGATTTTTGCAAAACTCGTCGTTCTCGGTATCGCTTAAAATATGCTCTTCGGATATATCCTCTTTGGGAGTCTGCTGCGACATCTCCTCTTCCGTAAATGTAGATAGACAGTATTCGCAAGCGAAAAGCTGCTTCTCAGAGTCGAATGAAATGCCCGCGCCGCAGCTCGGGCATTTATACGATACAACCGACATTCTTATGCCTCAAATTTTCGGCCGCAGCCCGAACAGAACTTTCCTCCGTTTTTCTGACCGCAGTCGGGGCATACCCATTCGGACGGCTTCTTTGCGCCGCAGTTTGAGCAGAAGTTGCCGTTTACCTCAGCGCCGCAAGCACATTTCCAAGTAGCGTTTGACGGCTTCTTTGCGCCGCAGCTTGAGCAGAAATTGCCGTTTGCCTCCGCGCCGCAGGCACATTTCCAAGTGTCAGCAGCTTTCTTTTCAGCCTGAGCCGCCATCTGTGCACGGTTAGTTTCGCTCATACTGCCCATAAAGTTGCCTGCCGAGCCCATACCCATGCCCATACCCATAAACGCCTGAGCACTACCGTTTTCATTCGAGCCTGCCGCCTCAAATCCGCGTGCAATAGAGCCCTGTACATATCCTTCGCGTACAGTTGGGTCGGAGAGCATTGCGCCCTTGTTGCGCATCTCGATAAGCTTCTTAGAATCATCGTCATATGTAATGCTCGCAATACCTACAGACTGAATTTCAAAGCCGCGGAACTTGTTCCAATCCGCATCAAGCTCGTCTGCCATATATTTAGACAGTTCAACGGATTTCGAAGCAACGTGAGAAATACGGATATTGTCAACCGACATCTTAGTAATAGCGGCCTGAAGCGCATTCAGAAACTCAGAAAGATACTGCTCGTTTATATCGTTTATGTCAACGTGGTCGTCATTTTTCGGTATTGCTTCAGTGTAGAACAAAATAGGATTGGTTATCTTGATAGAATATGTTCCGTGTGCACGGAGAAAAAGCTCTGAATTGTAGAAGTTATCAAAATAATTAAGCGCCGCAGGAGTACCGAACTTGATACCCTTTATCTCCTGCATATTAATGAAATACGCCTTCTGACTGTACGAGGGTGTGCCGCCAAACTTAAAGCGCTCCCACACGTCCCTTAGCGAGTCGCCGAACTGTCCGTTAAAGAGTGACGGAGCCGCCTTGTTGTCAACCTTATAGTAACCCTCTTCCGCGGTGTAGTCTACTATTTTACCGCCATCAACAAGCATCATAAACTGACCGGGGTATACGTGAATAACAGAGCCGTCACTGATAACATCGGTTGTCCCCTTCTTGTTTGAAGAGCGTTCATCGCCACCGCGAACAAGTGTTCCCTTGGTAAATACAGTGGTATCGCTCATATCGCCGGCTTCGATAGCATCAAGCCAAGCGTCGCCAAGTGTACCGCCGATAGCGCCCATTGCTGCTTTAATAAGTCCCATAATCTATTACCTCTCTTCACGTAAAATTTTAATATTATCTAATAATATTTTACCAAAGAAAGAAACAGAATGTCAACAGTTTCATAAAATGAAAAACTTTCGCCGCGGCTATTGACTTTTTTTCTTTTTGTGGTAGAATACTAATGTTGTAAATAAGGTTTACAACATTACGCAGGGATATATCGACATACACATTCACAAGTTCATACGCAGGGATATATCGACCTTTGGTCGATCAACCACGCAGCGGATTCGGCTCACAAGTTTCGCCGAGCCGCTTCGATATCATTCTGCGTATTCACAAGTTCATACGCAGGGATATATCGACCTTTGGTCGATCAACCACGCAGCGGATTCGGCTCACAAGTTTCGCCGAGCCGCTTCGATATCATTCTGCGTATTCACAAGTTCATAC
>JAZSKM010000069.1:0-1688 GCA_045534835.1 Eubacteriales bacterium
GGACTTCTTGATTTTGAGAGAGGTGTATTGGCTCGAACCTCACAAATGCGCAGCATTTGTAAGATGTGAGCCGAAAAACAATAGAAAAAGCAAGAAGATGTGGCGGCGCGCATTAGGTTCTGAGTCCTGGATTGCCACCGCTCCGACCGCAGTCGGGCGAGTCCTAGATGGTCATCTCGCAAAGGCTTAGCGCATTAGGTTCTGAGTCCTATATTGTACATCCCACAAAAGCGGAGGTCATAATTTTGCATAAAAAACTACATTACATAGAGTGGAGTCTTATTCCTGTTGTACTTGCACTTGCGGGGCCGACGATGCTTGAGCAGCTTATGCAGACAGCCGTGCAGTATATAGACACTGCGATGGTAGGCAGTCTTGGCACTGCGGCAACCGCCGCCGTCGGCGCGACTACCACAGTAAACTGGCTGATAAACGGAACTGTATCTGCGCTTTCGATAGGCTTTCTTTCGCTTATTGCAAAGGCGCTCGGCGCAGGGGATAGGGCACTTGCAAGGCGCGTCTCGGCACAGTCGATTTTAGCGGTGCTTTTTGGCGGCATTTTCTTTACTGTGCTGGCGCTTTCGCTCAGCCCGTATGTACCTGTCCTTATGCAGGTGGACGAGCCGCTGAGGGAAACCGCGGCAAAGTATTTTTTCATTCTCTACGCGCCAATGCTGCCGCGGGCGGCAACTATAATTTTCGGAACGGTGCTTCGCGCCGCGGGCGACACGAAAACACCGATGAAGGTCGGTATTTTCGTGAACATATCCAATATAGTCTTAAACTTTTTGCTTATTTACGAAACGCGGAGCGTGACGGTGATGGGCGCTACATTCACTGTTTACGGCGCGGGACTCGGCGTTGTGGGAGCGGCGATAGCGAGTGCTGCGGCATTCACCCTCGGCGGCGTGATGATAACCGTAATGTTGCTTCGCCATCCTATAGTTTCGCCGCTTGGCGAAAGGATAATGCCGGATATGACTATCCTTCGCCCTGCGCTGAAGATTGCTCTTCCGAATATGTTTCAGCGTTTTGGAACCTCGCTCGGATACGTTTTCTTTGCCTCTATGATAAATTCTCTCGGCGAGGTGTCAACCGCGGCACACACTATCGCAAATACGGTCGAGTCGCTATTTTACATCCCTGCATACGGTATGCAGACCGCGGCGGCAACCCTTGCGGGAAACGCGCTCGGTGCAGGGGACAAGCAGAAGATGCGCGATTATACAAGGGTTATTATCGCAATCGAAATAGTGCTGAATCTTGTGTCAGGTACACTTTTGTTCGCCGTTGCACCCGCGATGATGAGTATATTCAACAAGGATATTGCGGTAATTGCGCTTGGCGCGACGGTACTGCGTATGGTTGCCGTGTCGGAGCCGTTTTACGGTATATGCATCGCGCTTGAGGGAATGCTGCAGGGTGTCGGAAATACGAAGCTGCCGTTTGTATTCAACATAATCGGAATGTGGGGAATACGCATTTTCGGTACGTGGCTGTGTGTTTCTTTCCTTGGCGGTACGCTTATCTCCGCGTGGGCGTGTATGATTTTACACAATCTTGTGCTTTTTACGATGTTTCTTGTTTACAGCACAAAAAAGAAAAACAACCCTTTATATGGGTAAAAATCGTGCTCGAAAGAGCAGTTTTTTTCAAGATAAATTATAGTTTAAGGGAGTAATTACATC
>JAZSKM010000061.1:0-1608 GCA_045534835.1 Eubacteriales bacterium
TTAATCTTTTTACTCACGTAATACCGATAGTTAAATATTACGGAAACGCAATGTCGCCCAGTCTTTCTTCGGGACAGATACTTCTTGTCTCAAAGACACAAGACGTAAAACAGGGTGACATTGTTGCATTTTATTACAACAATAAGATTTTGGTGCGGCGTGTGATTGCAACCGGCGGACAGCAGGTAAATATTGATATTTTCGGGACCGTCAGTGTGAACGGAAAAGAGCTTGATGAGCCCTATATTTCGGAAAAATCCATAGGTCAGAGCAGCCTGGATTTTCCCTTTGACGTTCCGGCTAAGAGTATTTTCGTGCTTGGCGATAACAGAGTAATCTCAATGGACAGCAGGCTAAAGGAAATAGGCGCAATTTCAACTGACAGAGTTATAGGAAAAGTGCTGTTTTCTATTTATCCGCCGCGCAGTGTAAATTAGACGAGAGGCGGTGAAAATCATAGAGCACATTTCAAACAAGCGCAGCCAGCGCCTTAAAAAAATCGGCACGTCTTTCCTTAGCGCGCTTCTCGTTATTCTCATAATCGCACTTAACATTTCCGGCTCTATGCTTACCACCGTTGCACTGGAGCAGGAGGCAAGGTGTGAAATAGAAGAGCATATACATTCAGACACTTGCTTTAGAAACGAAATTCTTGTGTGCGAAAAAACAGCTCACGTTCACGATTCCAACTGCTACATAGTTCTGCTGGAAGAAAACGATATAAACTATCTGCTTGAGGAAATAGATAACAACGAAGAAAAATCTCTTGAGAGTGTTATAAGCGAAATAACTTCCGAGCAACAAGAGCCTTCGGCAGAGCAAACTGACACAGAACAGACCGACACGGAGCAAACTGACACGGAACAGCCCGACACGGAACAGCCCGACACAGAGCAGACAGATACAACCACTCCGGACGAAACCGACGAGATTTCGGGAACACAGGAAAATGAAAATTCAGCCCAAATCGTCCTTAATGCAAATCTCAACACAAAGGCCGATGCGGCTACCTTGTCCGGCGAATATAATCTGGACGAAACGGTGCTAAGTGAAGACATAGCACTTCTTTCGGTCGGCGACAGACCTGCAAGCGGAAACTATAGCGCAAACTTTTACATTTATCTTGACGGCTCCTGGCAATGCATAGGAACGCTGACCTTCAGCGTAGGACGTTCCGGAAACTCCTATGCGGCAACACTTTCTACATCCGACGTTTTAGAGCTTATAAACGAGTCGCTGGGTACGAGCTTTACCCGTTCAAGCATAAGTCTTTACTATGCTTCCTCACAGAATGCGACAAACTATACCGCCGCAACGGTAACTAATACTACAACCACTCTCGGCACAAGCTCCCGCCAGAACAATCTCAGGGGCGCAAAGTACGTAAGAATAGTCGCGCCGGGACAAAACGGTAACAGCACATCCCTGCGGTTTTATACGGTAAACTTTATTTACGAGGACGGCAGTAGCGATACAAAATACATTCAAAGCGGAACCTCAGTAACCTTGCCGGAGGGCTTTAAGTGGAAGGACACGGCAGGTAATACTTACAGTGGCGGCGACAGAGTAAATATTGCAAGTGCAACCGACTTCACTGTCTACGATGAC
>JAZSKM010000181.1:0-1948 GCA_045534835.1 Eubacteriales bacterium
TGCATGTCAAGCAAGTACTCTAACCAGCTGAGCTATGCCTCCATACGACGAGAGTATAACATATTATGCCCCCAAAATCAAGTAGTATAGCAAAAAAACAGAACGGACGAACCGTTCTGTTTTTTTGCTGCCAATGAAGAAGGAAGTATACGCAGCCGATAACTAATTGAAAAAGTCGCTGCCGAGCAGGTCGTCGAGTATCTCATAAACATTGCCCGGAAAGACGAGATTTTCGGATAAGAGATCGCACAGCCTTTTGGCGGTGTCAAAATCTCTTGCCACATCGGGAACGAAAACCCTTTCAACCAAAGCCGGAGAAGCGGTAACACACAAGCTATAGCTACTACCGTCATACTCCGACAAATAGCAAAGGCGTGCCTTACCGACGAGTTTAACGGTTCTGATAAAAGGCATTTCCAATTCGCTTCACCTCTTATGCGGTTTCGATGTAAAAACAGTATAGCACCCGCCCGCAGTCGAAAAATCGGGATTGCTTCCGCCACGGTACACAAAAACAATGCCAAGTTTTTTTGCAGCTTGCACATAAAAGTTTTGAAAATGCCGCAAAAACGGCATTTCCTTTGTGCTTTTTGCCACCCTTTCTCTCTTAGAAAGCAGAGTAAACAGCGATTTTTCACCGCTTTTTTATTCTCTTTCTCTCCACTTGGATAATTATTCTTTTACTTTTTGCTTAAATTCTCTCTTTTTTGACATAATTTTTACATATACTTTAAAAATATTGAAAATGCTGCATTTTTCGACAAAATACACCTATAAAAAGGCAGGATTTTTTATGGTATAATCAAGTCAGGTTTAAAAACTATGCATAAAATTACGCCACATACACGGCAAAAGGAGGTACATATGAAAGAACTGCACGCAAAGGCAGCCAGAATTTTCAGCATATGCTTTTCACTCATTGCGCTCTATCTCGCGGCGACAGCTCTGTATGCCGTTTTTACTATGGGAAGTCTTAATGCGCGGCAGATACTTTTTGAAATGCTGCACAGCATAGCAATATCGGCGCTTCTCTCGCTTGGAGGAGTTCTTTTGATAGACAGCGAGTTAAAACGACACTGAAAATTGACTTGAAAATCCAATGCTCCTGTGATACAATGTACTTGAACGAGTATTACACGCCGTTTTTGCGGCAGAATGGGGACTCATATGGATAGATTTGTTATCACTATTGCGCGTAGCTGCGGTAGCGGCGGTGTCCGCATCGGAAAAATTCTTGCAGAGCGTCTTGGCATTGAATACTACGACAGCAAGCTGCTCCGCCTTGCCTCTGACGACAGCGGAATCAACGAAGAGCTGTTTGTAAACGCTGACGAAAAACTGAAAAAGACCTCTCTTTTCAAGGCATCGAGAAATAGCTATAACGGCGAAGTAATACCGCCTGAGAGCTCCGACTTTACTTCAAGCCAGAACCTCTTTAACTACCAGACCAAGGTTATACGCGAGCTTGCGAAGAACGAAAACTGCATTATAATCGGTCGCTGCAGCGAGGACGTTTTGTGGGACTATCCCTACATTTTCAGGGTTTTCATAAGCGGCTCATACCAGAAATGCGCGCTGAGAGAAGCCAATGAGCACGGCCTTACTCTTAAAGCCGCATACGAGAAGGTAGACAGAGTGAACAAATACCGCGCAGATTACCACAAATACTATACGGGCAAGGAGTGGGGACACCCCGGAAACTATGACCTCTGCCTTTCCACAGATAATTTTACTCACGAGCAGTGCGCAGACATTATAATAAACGCGGCTAAGATTAAACTCGGCAATAATAAGTGATGATATAGAAAGAGCCGCTTACTGCGGCTCTTTTCGGTTCCGGACGGAATGGAGATAGCGTGAAAGTCTAATCTGCAATACGTTTGACATAGATTGTTTCACGCTTGAACTCCTCGCAAAACGGGAACCGAACCCAGTTTGCAGCACAAAG
>JAZSKM010000028.1:0-4467 GCA_045534835.1 Eubacteriales bacterium
AATACTGCAAAGGTCTGTGGTTGGAGCCTTTATGAAACCGTCATGCGGTAGGAGAAAGATACCAATCCACAGCACCTTTTACAGTGTAGCATATGTGCTTGCAGAGGCACAATAATAACTACTACTTTATTATACGAGGAGGAAAATATGAAAAAATTTTACGCTTTTTTATGTCTTTTTCTCCTTTGCATTTTGCTTTGTGCCTGCACGGGCGCGAAAAGATATTCTCTTCTTACCTCGGTTTTAGGAGGGCGCACTGCGGCGGTAGTTGACATTGCCGAAACCGAGCGGTCTAAAATAGACATCCCCGAAACCTCGGCTGTGACAACTCTTCCGCAGTATTTTGAGGTCGTGGCAACAGCCGCTACAGCGGCAACAACAAAGAAAAATCCCGCAAAAACCGAGCCTGTCAAGGAATATTTCACAGTAAAATTCGTTGACATTGACGGATATACCGCAATCTCGGTGCAGACCGTGGCTGAGGGTGATGATGCTACCGAGCCGCCTATGCCGAAAAACCGCGGCGACCTTGTTTTCCGTGGCTGGGACAAGGACTTTACAAATATAAAAAGCGGTACGGTGGTAAAAGCGATTTATCAGAAGGAATGGCTGACTGTCCGCTTTTTCGATGCTGATGCCACTCTGCTTAAAGAAGCAAAGGTCCGATACGGCGAAACGGCGACAGCACCTGAGGTTTCGGACAAGGGAGACTATCTGTTTGACGGTTGGAGCACTACCTTTAATAACATAACCGAGGACCTTAACGTTTACGCTACATATTATATCCGCGAAATGAAAGAAACTCTCGCGCTTGTTGATGCATTTTCGATGTTTGATGTATCCGAGAACACGATAGGTCTTCCTGTTACGGCATACTACAGAAAAGAGTATCCAAACCCCGTGAAAATAGGAAAAACCGAGCATCTTGGCAACATTATCCACGGCAACTTCTGCGATATGCTGCCTATTGAGGGCTACGGCTTCACCGCACTTGAGGGCACGCTTATGCTCTATCGGGAAACCGACTTCCAAGCAGATGAATATTTGCTCAAATTCTACATTTACGTTGACGGTAGCGAGGTATATTCCGCCGAGCTTGACAAGCTTGGCACATCCAAGAACTTCTCGGTTGATATAAGCGGAGCAAAAGAGGTCACACTCAGGCTTGAAACGCTTGTAGACGGCTTCTTGCATTACGGCGACACATCATTTGTCGGCGGTCTTGTAAACACATCATTTGTTGAATAATTTATATACAGAAAGGCAACTATATGAAGCTTCTGGAAGACAGAATTTTAAAGGACGGAATTATCGGCGAGGGCAATGTACTAAAAGTTAACAGCTTTGTAAATCACCAGATTGACGTTCCGTTTATCTGCGAGCTAGGCAAAGAGTTCAAGCGCCTTTACGAAAGTGACGGCGTAACCAAGATACTTACCATTGAGGCATCAGGCATCGGTATTGCCTGCCTTGTTGCGCAGTATTTCGGTGTACCCGTAGTGTTTGCGAAAAAGAACAAGACTACAAATCTTTCCGCCGAGGTTTATACATCAAAGGTGCAGTCGTATACGCACGGCACAACGTATGACATCGTTGTTTCAAAAGAGTTTCTGTCAAGTGACGACCGCATACTTATAATTGACGACTTTCTCGCTATGGGAAGTGCTCTTGAAGGCCTTATAGACCTTATAGAGCAGTCGGGCGCAACTATTGTAGGTGCGGGTATTGTTATTGAAAAAGCATACCAGCCCGGAGGAGAAAAGATACGTTCAAAAGGCATCCGCGTAGAATCGCTTGCAAGAATAGAGTCTATGAGCGTAGAAAACGGCATGGTTTTTGCAAAAAACTAAAAAAACGCGATAGTAAATTTACTATCGCGTTTTTTCACTTAAAGCACAGCCTTTTCAAATTCAATAGTACTGTGTGATGTATTTGACATATCGTAGAGCGAATTTTTGAGCAGCACTGCGGCAAATTTCTTTTCAGGCTGCAGGATAATATGCGTGCCGTATGCCCCGTGAGAGTATACCGTTCCTTTTGGCAGGCGGTGATTTCCCGTCACGGCAAAGCAGCCAAAGCAGTTGTTTTCACCCTTGGAAAGCCCGTCAAGACTGTCGTCAAGCGCAGGCGAAAGCATAAGCCTTACGCTTTTCTCTGTGAGTATTCCCTCTCCCAAACAGAGTAGCATTCTGCAAAAGCGGAGAACATCTCTCATTGAGCTTATAAGCGAGGCTCCAGCGGCTTCGTACGTACGCGGTATTCCGCGGAAAAGCGAGCCGCGAAAATCGACCTCCCTCTCCTCTCCCGAAATCCGCTTGTGCATCGGCACAAGCCGCGCATACTGCTCGTCCGTCGGCGCAAAAGTCGTGTCAGTCATACCGAGCGGGCGGCAAATCTCCTTTTGCAGATAGTCGTTAAACGACGCTCCGCTAACAATTTCAACAACCCTTGCAAGCACGTCATACCCCGCAAATCCGCTGTAAGCGGCGCGCTCACCCGGAGAAAAAGCAAGATGAAAATGCTCTGCATAATACGCAGTAACGCTGCTAAGCGAGGTCTTAGCCTCTATCGGCATTACCGCATACTCTCTGTTGCCAAGCTCGTCCGCGCCCAGCCCCGCAGTATGTGTAAGCAGGTCAAAGAGCGTGAGCGGACGGCTTGGTGCACCGAGGGAGTATATACGTCCATCGGGCGAAATGCCGCCAAGCGTAATTTTGCTAAAGCTTGGGATATAGTCCGAAACCGCCGAATATATGTCGATTTTTTTCTCACCGTAAAGCTTCATTACCGCCGCCGCGGTAAAGAGCTTTGTAACAGATGCAAGGCGGTAAAGGCTGTTATCCGAAAACCGCTCGTCACCGAAAGAAAAGTTGACCGTCTCTTCGCCGTCTATAATAACGGCGGCGGCACCGCCAAAGCACTCTCGTTCTTCAAGCTGATTTTTTGCAAGATGCTCAAGCGCCTTTTTTATTTTTTCGGATTGCGGCATACGTCTTCTCCTTTATAAAAGTGTACCCAAGGCAAACAGCAAATGTCACAGCGTATGTAAACGCTCCGCGCAGCACAAACTTTGAAAGCAGGTCGGTTATACCGAGGCGGTACAAATAATCGTTAGCTATATAAATGAACAGCACGTGCGAAAGGTATATCCCGTATGTGCTTCTGTCGGTAAGCGACAAAACCCACGGCATTTCGCGCTTTTCAAAGAGAAAAAGAGAAATGGCAAAAAGCGAAAAAATCGCAGCGAGGCAGTAAAAGAGATGCAGCACCTCGAAATAGCGGTAATACGCACCAAGCACCTGCTGGCAATAGGTAAGATATGCATCTGCCGCACCAAGTAAAAGCGCCGCGCCTATAATAGCCGCCGCATATCTTTTTACATTTGCCTTTACCCTGTCATAGTTTTTGCCGACTACCGCACCGATTACAAAATAGCACAGATACGTAAAGAATACGCGGTCGTCATACTTAAAATGTACAAACGCCTTTACGCACGCGGTTATAAAAACAGCCGCAGCCGAAAGCCACACACCGCCGACCTTGTTTACAAGCAGGCGAAAAAGAGGCATAAGCAGATAGAACTGCATTGCGATAACGACATAGTAAAAATGCGAGCATAGCGTGCCGAAAACGACATAGTAAAAGGAGTGTTCAAGCGAAAACTTATACCAGCCGATGCCGATAAAATACGCATAGTAAACAGCAATCCACAAAAGATACGGAATATAAACCTTAAAAAACCGTCCCTTTATAAATCTCGAATAAGAAAAAGGCTTGTCAGATGAAAAGAGCTTGATTCCCGAAAGGAACAAAAAGCCCTGCACCACAAAAGCGGAAAGCCGCCACGGAATAAGCAGTGCGGCATATTTTATACTTTCTCTGTCCATATCAGGCAGTGTCCAGGAGGATATATGGATAAATATCACAAGCAGACACATTATTATATTCATAAACGACAGTTCGTTTTTACGTTTTGTCATAAGTCCTCTTGTACAAAAAGCAACCCACGGGGTTGCTTTTATAATTTTATTCTTCGTCAGGAGCTTAAATAAACTCTGCCTCAAAACATATTGCCACCTGAATTATAACATCATATATCTGAAATGTAAATAGATTAAAGAGTTTTTGCAAATGTTGTATATGGGCAGGAGGAATAAACCTATCGCAAAAGCATTTTTCACTCTCGGACTCGATTCTCGTCGCTACGACGCAAAGCCGAGTTTTGATTTCGGCTTTGCTACGCTCCTCGGTCAGTCGCGGCTCTGCCGTGCCACCGGCACGGCATTCACTTCCGCTCCCCTTCGAGTCCTTCTGCCCCTGCCGTCAAAAAAAAGAAACCTATCGCAAAAGCGATTGGTTTCTTTTGGCAGGGGCAGAAGGACTCGAACCCACGACCCATGGTTTTGGAGACCAGTACTCTACCAACTGAGCTATACCCCTATTGGAGCGGGTGACGGGAATCGAACC
>JAZSKM010000184.1:0-18794 GCA_045534835.1 Eubacteriales bacterium
ATTATGGAAACAAGAGTAGCAGTTATGAGTATTATTGTCGAGTCGGAAGACTCGGTTGAAAAGCTTAATTCACTTTTGCACGAGTGCGGCAAGTATATTATCGGCCGTATGGGAATACCCTACCGCGAGAGGAAAATCAACATTATAAGCATCGCAATAGATGCACCGCAGGATCTTATTTCCTCGCTTGCAGGCAGGATAGGCAAGCTTTCGGGGGTAAGCGTAAAGACTGCGTTTTCAAGTATTGGATGATATGAAAAAAAACATTTTTGACCTGATTGATATTCTTTGCGAGAAGCATTCGCTAACTGAGAATGAATATCTAAGCATCATTCTTTCGGATGATGAAAAGGCGACAGAATATCTTTCGCAAAAGGCAAGAGAACTGCGCGAAAATATATACGGAAGGGACGTGTATATCCGCGGACTTATCGAGATAAGCAACATTTGCAGGAATGACTGCTACTACTGCGGAATACGCGCGAGTAACAAGAACTGCGACCGCTACCGCCTCAGCGAAGAGGATATTCTTGACGCTTGCAATGAGGGTTACGCGCTCGGCTTTCGTACCTTCGTTATGCAGGGCGGGGAGGACGGATTTTTTACCGATGATGTGCTTGTAAGCATAATAAGCAAGGTTAAATCGAAGTACCCCGACTGTGCAATCACCCTTTCGCTCGGTGAGCGTGACAAGAAAAGCTATGCAAGACTTCGTGCGGCAGGTGCCGACCGCTATCTTCTCCGCCACGAAACGGCGGATAAGGCGCATTATGCACTCCTGCACCCGAGTACGCTTTCGTGGGACAGGCGTATGGAGTGCCTTGGGATTTTACGCGAGTGCGGCTATCAGGTAGGCTGCGGATTTATGGTAGGCTCGCCCTACCAGACGGTCGAAATGCTTGCAAGGGAGCTTAAATTCATTGAACGGTTCAGGCCCGATATGTGCGGCATCGGCCCGTTTATTCCTCATAAGGACACCGAGTTTCGCGCTTTTGAGGCAGGCAGTGCGGATATGACCTGCAGACTGCTCAGCCTTATACGGCTTATACATCCGTCAGTGCTTTTGCCTGCGACTACGGCGCTCGGCACACTTTCCACGGACGGCAGGGAAAAGGGAATACTTTCGGGTGCAAACGTGGTTATGCCTAATCTTTCGCCCCCGTCTGTGCGTAAAAAGTATATGCTTTACGACAACAAGCTGTCCGACGGTGACGAGGCGGCTGAGGCTATTGAATCACTTAAAAAAAGAATAGCGGCAATTGGCTACAGAGTTGTAACCGACCGCGGCGACATAAAAACTATACAAGAGAGGTAGAAAAAATGGCTATTTACGATCCCAAATCGCTTAAAGCAGAAGAATTTATAAACGACGGCGAGATACGCGCAACTATTGAATATGCCGAGGCTAACAAGGATAACGATGCACTTATCGACGAAATCCTCGAAAAAGCAAGACCGCGCAAGACTGCCGAGGGATGGACGTGTGCAGGACTTACGCACAGAGAGGCATCCGTTCTGCTTGCATGTGACAACCCCGAAAAGATAAAGAAAATTTATGAAATCGCCGAGGAGATAAAGCTCGCCTTTTACGGCAACCGTATCGTAATCTTTGCTCCTCTTTATCTTTCCAACTACTGTGTAAACGGTTGCGTATACTGCCCGTATCATCTAAAGAACAAGACCATTCCGCGTAAAAAGCTTACGCAGGAGGAGGTAAAGGCTGAGGTTATTGCTCTTCAGGATATGGGACACAAGCGCCTTGCTATCGAGTCGGGCGAGGATCCTGTCAACAATCCTATTGAATATATCCTTGAGTGCATCAACACGATCTACAGTGTACATCACAAGAATGGCGATATCCGCAGAGTAAACGTAAATATCGCGGCCACCACTGTCGAAAACTACCGCAAGTTGAAAGAAGCAGGCATAGGCACATACATACTCTTTCAGGAAACATACCATAAGGAGAGCTATGAGCAGCTTCACCCCACGGGACCGAAAGCTAACTACGCTTACCATACCGAAGCTATGGACCGCGCTATGGAGGGCGGCATTGACGATGTGGGACTCGGCGTGCTCTTCGGACTTGAGCTTTATAAGTATGAATTTGCAGGACTCATTATGCACGCAGAGCATCTTGAGGCTGTACACGGCGTAGGTCCCCATACAATCAGCGTGCCGCGCCTTAAACGCGCAGACGACATCAACCCCGACGATTTTGACAACGGTATTGATGATGACACCTTTGCTAAAATCACCGCTTGTATCCGTCTTGCGGTTCCGTACACCGGTATTATTATTTCCACCCGCGAAACCGAGGAGGTGCGTTCAAAGCTGCTTCGCCTTGGCGTGTCGCAGGTGAGCGGTGGCTCGCGCACATCGGTTGGCGGCTATGCGTGCGAGGAGCGCCCACACGATACAGAGCAGTTTGACGTTTCCGACCAGCGTACTCTTGACGAGGTAGTAAGGTGGCTTATGGAAAACGGTCATATCCCGTCCTTCTGCACAGCCTGCTACCGCGAAGGACGTACGGGCGACCGCTTTATGAGCCTGTGCAAAACGGGACAGATTGCAAACTGCTGTCATCCCAATGCGCTGATGACTCTCACCGAGTATCTTGTTGACTATGCAAGCGAGGAAACGAAAAAGATAGGCTTTGAGGTAATCGAGCGCGAGCTTAACAATGTCCCGAAAGAAAAGGTTCGCTCTATTGCCGCCCAGCATATTGAGGATATTAAAAAGTCAAATAAGAGGGACTTTAGATTTTAAGTATGAGTAATTTAAACGAAACTGTAAGTGCCGAGCGCGTTCACATAGCGTTTTTCGGCAGACGAAACGCAGGAAAATCCAGTCTTGTAAACGCGGTTACGGGACAGTCGCTTGCGGTGGTTTCGGATGTAAAGGGAACTACTACCGACCCCGTAAAAAAGGCTATGGAGCTTCTCCCTATCGGTCCTGTTATGATAATTGACACCCCAGGTTTTGATGACGAGGGGCTCTTAGGCGAAAAGCGCGTTGAAAAAACCCGTGAAATCCTCGCAAAAACCGACGTCGCTGTGCTTGTAGTCGATGCGAGCGTTGGCTTTTCTGATGCGGAGAGGGATTTTCTCAAAATAATCGAAGATAAAAAACTGCCCTTTATCACTGCGTTCAACAAGTGCGATATTGCCGACACTCCAGCACTGAAAGAAAATGAAATAGCTGTGAGTGCGAAAAGCGGCGAGGGAATAACCGCGCTTAAGGAAAAACTCGGCAGCCTTGCAAAGCAGAGGCAGAGTACAAGGCGCATTGTTGCCGACCTTATTTCGCGCGGCGACACGGTTGTGCTTGTTACACCTATTGACGAGTCCGCGCCAAAGGGCAGGCTGATACTGCCGCAGCAGCAGACGATACGCGATATACTTGACAGCGGTGCGGCGGCGTTCGTCTGTCAGGTTGAGGAGCTTTCCTTGGTCCTGTCGTCACTGAGAGAGCCGCCGAGAATGGTTATAACCGATTCGCAGGCGTTTGGCAGAGTGTCAAAGATAGTGCCTGACAAAATACCGCTTACCTCGTTTTCGATTCTGTTTGCGCGCTACAAGGGTAATCTTGAAAGTCAGGTGCGCGGCGCGGCGGCGCTAAGGAGCCTTTCGGACGGGGATAGGATACTCATTTCAGAGGGATGCACGCATCACCGTCAGTGCGGTGATATAGGCACCGTGAAAATGCCGAAATGGATATCCGACTTTTCGGGAGCGAAAATAGACTTTCAATTTACTTCAGGCGGAGAGTTTCCGAGCGACCTTTCACAGTATAAGCTGATAGTCCACTGCGGCGGATGTATGCTGAATGAAGCAGAAATGACAAGCCGTGTTGCAAGCGCAAACGAGGCAGGAATACCTATAGTAAACTACGGAGTTGCCATAGCGCATATGAACGGTATACTTGCAAGAAGCCTTGAGCTTTTCCCCGACGTGAAAAATTTGCTTGATAACTGAAAAAAATCCTCTTTTGTTTTCCTGCAAAAGAGGATTTTTTTCTATGTTTACGACTAATTTACAAATATGTATTATATTTTAATATTTGATTAAATTTTACGTATATCTATTGACGGTACGGCAGATATGATGATATAATGACTGTACTATGCAGAGTAGAACAGTGTGGAGATAACGAAAATGGCGAAATCAAGGGCAAGAAAGGATAGGCGGCAGCGCATAGACAGGTTTAAGACCTCTCTTTTTATTGCGCCGTCATTTTTCGGCGCGGCAGTATTTTTTATATTGCCGTTTTTTGTCGTTGCCTATTACTCTGTTATAGACAATCCTATAAGCCGCGAGTTTGTAGGATTTATAAACTACAAAAACCTTTTAAATAATCCTATTTTTCGTATGGCGGCAAAAAATACGGCGGTATTTTCGGCTATTGCCGTGCCGCTTGCGGTAGTTATCCCGCTTGGCTTTGCAATACTGCTTATGCGTAAGCTTCCGATGGGCTCTTGGTTTAAAACCGTGCTTATCAGTCCGCTTATGGTGCCTACGGCATCCGTTGTACTGATATGGGAGGTTCTCTTTCACTACGAGGGTACGGTTAACAACTTTCTCGCAACTTTTGGCATTGACCGCATTGACTTTTTTAAGTCTGACTGGTCACTGCTTGTTATCGTATGTCTGTTTCTCTGGAAAAACATTGGCTACAATATGATACTGTTTATGGCGGCGCTTGCCAATATTCCAAAGGACATTACCGAGGCGTGTATGCTTGACGGTGCAGGCCCTGCCCGCACATTTTTTAAGATAAAGCTGCCGTACATATTTTCGTCTATACTTTTTGTTACGATTTTATCTCTGATAAACTCCTTCAAGATATTCCGCGAGGTATATCTTATGACAGGCAATTATCCATATGAAAAGCTTTATACGCTGCAGCATTTTATGAACAATACCTTTGCAAGCCTTGATTACCAGAAGCTGAGCGCGGCGGCTATAATTATGTGCATAGCAATGGTAGTTATAATAGGCACCCTCTTTATTGTTGATGACAAGGTGGGGAGGGATATCGAATGAAGCCAAAGACCATAAAAAGGCTTTACAGCCTCAGAAGAAAAACGGCAAATGCGATATTGTTTTTGTTCTTTTTCACTGTATGTATAGTTTTCATTATGCCTACTGTGCTCACCTTTACGAACTCGCTTATGTCAAAGGGCGAAATAGCCGCAAACTACGGACAGATATTTTCAAGCGTTGCAGGCGATGCAAAAACCTACGTTTCGGGGCAAACAAATCTTAAAATAATTCCCGATATGATAACCTTTTCGCAGTACGAAAATGTACTGCTCAGAAATCCGCAATATCTCTTTAAATTCTGGAATTCGGTTATACTTTCCGTTCCGATAATGATATTCCAGATAATTGTCGCGCTGTTTGCGGCATACGGCTTTGCAAGGTTCAAAGGTAAAATCCGGAGTCTTATATTTTTCACCTATGTTATCCTGATGCTTATGCCGTATCAGGTAACCTTGGTGCCGAACTACCTTGTGTCAAGCTGGCTTGGCATTATAGACACAAGGCTTGCGATAATACTGCCGGGTATTTTCTCTCCGTTTGCGGTATTTATACTTACCAAGTTTATGCGCCGCATACCCGTAGCGATGATAGAGGCGGCTAAGCTTGACGGTGCAGGGGAATTTCAGATATTTACGCGCATATGCGTGCCGATGTCAAAAACTATTATTTATTCTGTCGCGATACTCATATTTATTGATTACTGGAATATGGTAGAACAGCCGCTTGTGCTTATGAGCGATGCAGAAATGCATCCGCTCTCGGTATTCCTCTCGCAGATAAATTCGGGCGATGCGGCACTCGCGTTTGCTGTTGCATCAATCTATATGATAATACCGCTGCTCACCTTCCTTTACAGTGAGGACTATATTGTAGAGGGCGTTGCCTACTCGGGCGGAGTAAAGGGATAACCGAAAGAGAAGAAAGGATACATAACAATGAGTGAAAATAAAAGACGGGGAATTATCAAAAACATAATTATCATTTTCCTCGTAATTATGCTTGTTTTAACCCTGTTTTCAAATACAATTATGAACCGCTCTCTGCCCGAGGTTTCGGTTTCGACCTCAAGCGGCGGTAGCATAACCTCGCAGATAAAGCTAAACGGAGCGGTCAGTGCAAATCAGACTAAGCGGATAACGCTTGAGAAAGCGCGCATAATCGACAGCGTTATGGTGCGCCGCGGCGATATGGTAGAGCGCGGTACTGTTCTTGCAACTCTTGTCAAGGGGGAGAGCAACGATATTTACGACCTTGAAATAGAGCTTCAGCGCCTTGAAATAGAGTACAAGCAGATGCTCCTCAAAGAGGGGGACACACTTGTCGCTCAGCGCCGTATTATAGAGGACAGTGAAAAGGAGCTTTTTGAAATTCAGGAGTA
Organism: Eubacteriales bacterium; assembly: GCA_045534835.1. Taxonomy (GTDB): domain Bacteria; phylum Bacillota; class Clostridia; order Oscillospirales; family CAG-272; genus UMGS902. Next base: position 6,424 of record JAZSKM010000184.1, read on the forward strand.
TATTGATAAGTACCCCGAGCTTGACGGAGCAGTAAAAGGCTTTGAAGCCGAAATTACCGTGCACGAAAACGATATAGAAAAGATAGAAGAGGAGATAGAAGCCCTTGAGGATAGTCAAAAGGCGCTGAAAAAGCAGCAGGAGAACTATTCAAGCGGCGGTTACTCTACGCTTAAAGAGCTTAACGCGGCAATAAAGGCGAAGAAAAAGGCTATAGACCAGCTTGAGGATGCGACTTCCGATGCAAAGTCTAACAGAAGTGCGGCGCTAAAGGCAAAATCTGCCGCAAGCAGCGCACTTACTGCGTATAAGGAGGCTGCTGCGGAAAAAACCGAGCTTGAAGAAGCAATAGAAACCGTGGAAGAGTCTATCGCAGATAAAAAGGACTTGTTTGATACTGCCAAAAGTGAGTATGACAGCCTTTATGCCACCCTGACTCCCGAAAACTCAGCAGAGGTACAGCCAAGGCTTGATGAGCTTGATGCAGAGATGGACACGCTTGATACAGAGATTTCGGAGCTTGAAAACGCTCTTAGCGACAAGGAGGAGGCACTCGAAGAGGTAAAGGAAACTCTTTCGGGTATGGATACTCTCGAAAGCCTTGAAGCAGACTATGCTGCAAAGTCCTCTGCATATAACGCGGCAGACCGCGCATATGAAAATGCGCAGGATGCAGAGGCTATAGCCGAGGAAGAGCTTGACGAGATGAGCGACAGCGGCTTTGAATACTTCCTGCTGCAGGATAGAATTGATGAGTACAGCGACCAGATAGAGGCAAAGGGCGAGGAAAAAGAGGATATTGCCGAGCTTCTTGAAGAAGCAAAAGAAAAACTTGCCGATGCCGAAAAGGATATAGAAAAGTCTATTGACGAGTGCGAGGCTGAAAAGCTGCAGCTTACCCGTGCTATCGAGGATGCAAAGGCGGCTATTGAGCTTGCGGAGTCAAACGGCGCTATCGAGGACGAGACAGCGGCACTTAATCTTTCGATCAAGAAGCGTGAAATAGACCGTAAGAAAAAACAGATAAATGACCTTAAATCCGCAACCGCCGAAACCGAGATAGTTTCGCCTGTAAGCGGCACGGTTTCAACCGTCGGCATTGTAGCAGGCGACGAGGTCGCGGCGGATACGGTTGCATTTGAGATAACGATGACGGATATGGGATATACAATGGAGTGCAGTGTTACCAATTCACAGGCGGCACGGCTTCGCGTAGGGCAGGAGGCTGAGGTTCAGTATTATTACTGGGGCGACAAGCCCTCGGTACGCATTTCCCAGATAGTGAGCGATCCAAACAGCGGCGGCAAGAATAAGCTTGTCACCTTTACAGTTGAGGGCGACGTTAGTGACGGCACCTCGCTTTCGCTCGTTGTCGGGTCCGAGGGGCAGAGCTACGATACTATAGTTCCCAACAGTGCCGTGCGCGAGGATGCAAACGGAAAGTTTATACTCAAGGTAATTTCAAAGTCTTCACCGCTCGGAAACAGATACTATGCAGAGCGTGTTGATGTTGAGGTACTCGCTTCGGATGCTACAAAGAGTGCAATAGACGCTACCCTTGGCTGGGGAGATTATGTTATAACGGGCGCATCGGTTCCGATATCCGAGGGAATGCAGGTTCGTATGGCAGAGTAAGGGCAGAGATATGAAGATACGACATATTGTTTTTGGCGCTCTTACGGCTTTTTGCCTTGCCGCCTCGCTGATACTCAGCTGTTGCAGGCTTAATGTGACTGACAGCAATGTGCGCGACTTTGCCGCCGAGAACTTTCGCGGTAGGTCTGAAAACAGATACACTCAGCTTGCCGTATACCTCAGTGACGAAGATTATCTTACCCCTGACGGTATGATGCAGATAAAAAATACTCTTGAAAGTAAGTTTGTTGAAAACGGCATTGTACAGACAAGCGGCTATCTGCTGAGCGGCTCTGCGGAGAAGGCAGCAAGCCTTTCGCGCGATACGCTGAGCATTGATGTTATATCAACGGTTTATTTCGGGGACTGGTTCGGACTGCATCCGCATATTCCCGTAAGCGGCGGATATGTTGACGAGAGCGCGGCTACCACCGACTTTTGCGTTATCGACGACCTTGCCGCGTGGAGAATATTCGGCTCTACCGATGTCTGCGGAATGGACGTGGAAATAAACGGAAAGCCTTATACAGTAAGCGCAGTGCTTGCAGCCGATCGCGGTATATATGCCGAGTATTACGGCGAAAAGCCGCGTGTGTATATTCTGTACAGTTCAGCGGCTATGCGCGATGAGAGGATTACTTTTACCTCGCTTGAGGCGGTGCTCCCCGAACCCGTAGAGGGCGCGGCGCACTCGATGCTTAAAGAGGCTGTCGCATCCTACAGCGATGAGATTTATACCGTAACAGACCGTTTTTCACCGAGAGAACTTTTTGAGAATATAAAGGAATTTTCATCGCTTGGCGTAATGGAGGGAAAGAGCTTTCCCTACTATGAAAACGTGGCTCGTATTATGGAAACAAAGTGCGCAGGGATACTTGTTTTCGAGAGCGCATTCTATATACTTGCGGCGATATTTTTCATAACACTTATTGTTTTGATTGTACGTCCTTGGCTTAACCGTATGAAAGAAAGACGGGTTGCCAAGAAAAGACACGCTATGTATTAAATCTATGGGGGGACTACTATGAAAAAATTTATACGTTTTAACGCCGTATGTCTTGCACTGCTTATTGCCTGCACTGCATTTTCGGGCTGTTTTGGCAATGAGAAAAAGGGACCTGAAAAGCAGGTGCTTGACAAGGTTTATAAGTATACGACCACCGAGCTTATCTCGTTTGATGAGCCTGACTACGAAAATCCCGAGGACTTTAACGGACAGAGCTATGTCGGGTACACGAGTGTTGATGGCGATGGCTACATCTATACCGTACAGACTATTGACAAGGACTACCGTACTGAGAGCCTTACCGCTTATGTCGGCGGTACCGACGGTGCTGAGCCTGGGGATATTCCGCTTACGGTTTACGACAGCGAGGACGGCTACAGATATGTGCAGAATTTCTCCCGTATGCCCGACGGCCTGATTGCGGGTGTGTACGAGAACAAGCTGATTGATAAGGATAATTACATATATGAGACCAATTATTATGCGGAAATATACGGTCTTGACGGCACGCTGAAAAACACTATTGACCTAAAAAAAGCATTCGGACTTGACGGGGGTAACGGAAGTTACCTTAGTATGAATCAGATCGTCTATGCGGCAGGAGATCTGTTTACAACAGTTTATACCGATGATATGCAGTATAATAACAAGGTGGTCCGCCTCTCCCTTGACGGAACTCTTAAAGAGGTTATAAGTATTCTTCCCGAGGGGACAGAGGGCTATATAAACAGCATTTCGGTCATCGGAGACAGCAAGCTCTCTATCCCGATGGAAACGTACGGTCAGGATTATAAGCAGCAGATAGTTATTCTCGATCTTGCGACCGGCGAGCGCAGCGAGGTTGATGCAGGCAACAATTATGAAATTATGTACCGATCTTTTGTCGGAGAGGACGGTAATCTTTACTATTCAAACGAAGAAGGCATATATTTATTTGATACCGTCAGCGGTGAGGAAACAAAGCTCGTTGACTTTATCAACTCCGACTATATTTACGAGTATGGCAATTTCGTTGCAATAAACTCGGAGGAGTTTTTGTCCCTGACTGAAAAATATGAGGACGGTAGGAGCAGCCTTGAGCTTACCACGTTTAAAAAGGTGCCCGAGGAGGAGCTTGTTCCGAAATACATTATAAAGGTTGCTTCTGCAGGCGGTGCATATAGCTTCCGCGAACAGATTATAGAGTTTAACCTTGCATCCGAGGAGTACCGTATACAGTATATTGACTACTCACAGTACAATACAGAGGATGATTATGAGGCTGGCAAAACCAAGCTGAATAATGATATAATTGCGGGTAATATCCCCGATGTGCTTATCACTGATCAGGAATTTTCCGCGGCAAAGTATGCAAACAAGGGGCTTTTCGTAGACCTATATACATATATGGATAAGGACAGCACTCTTACGCGCGATAAGTTCCTTGAAAATATCCTTTTAGCCTGTGAAACAAACGGTAGACTCTATGAGATTCCCACCAACATCTATCTTATGGGCTTTATGGGAATCAAGGATAAAATATCCGAATTTAAGGGTCTTACAATGCGCCAGTTTGTAGACAAGGTGAAAACTCTCCCCGAGGGTGTTACGTTTTTCCGCGAGGGCGACTATTCAAGAAATGACCTGCTTGAACTTTTGTTCTTTGCGAATTATGTGAACTATCTCAATTCCGCGACAGGGCTTTGCTCACTTAACAACGAGGACTTCAAGGCTACTCTTGAGTGGCTCGGAACCCTGCCCGAAAAGGCAATGTGGGAGATAGAGGACTTCGACTACGATACGTTTGACTACGAAGCATATGAAAATATGTTCAAGGAAGGAAAGGCGATAGCAAACTGGTGCTCGCTTGACAGTTTTGACTCGTTTGCTAACTATTCCTACAACTTCGGCGATGCCGAGCTTGATTTTATCGGCGCTCCCGCACCTGACGGTGACGGTATGGTATTCACCGCCACAAATCTCAAGTTCCTTGTCAGCGCCAAGGGTAATTTTCCCGAGCAGGCCTGGGAGTTTGTAAAGGTGTTCTTCACTGATGAAAATCAGCGTGACCTTGGCTGGGGATTCCCTGTAATCAAGAGCGCACTTGAGATTGAAAAGCAGGAGGCGCTTGACAGAATAGCCGAGCGCGAGGCAAATCAGAATGAGCAGAGCGGCGCTGCTGGCGATGTGATTGGCGGAGTGATCCTCGAAAACGGTATAGCGATAGATTCTATCTACCCGATGCGCAGATATACCACGCGAGAAGAGGTAGAGCAGATTTACGGCTATATAACGAGTGTTAAAAAACAGCTTCGCTACGATGACAGCATACTTGATATAATCAAGGAGGAGGCCTCCGAGTATTTCGGTGGCAAGAAGAGCCTTGATGATGTTGCATATCAGGCAGAAAGCCGTGTTAATATCAAACTCGGCGAACAGTACTAATAAGGCAGGAAAGGCACGCATTTGCGTGCTTTTCTTGATTTTGGTAAAGAACAGTGATATAATTCTTACAGTATACCCAGCGGAAGCAGGTGAAAAACCTGCACGGGCACGCCGCCGTGATTTTTCATAAATTTGCAAAGCAGGTTCGTTGCCACGCGGACTTCGCAAAAGCGGTCATTGTCAATTGACGAGAAGGCGCTTTGCAAAGCGAAAAAGAGTCGGAATACGCGAGGTAGAATGCGGTTTTTGCGAGCGCCTTTATGACCGCTACGAAGAAATTTTTAGAAAAAGGAAGAAAAGAAAATGAGAAGGATGAATTTTAATGTACGTCTTTCGCTTATTCTTATCATTGCACTGCTTGTGGCGGCGGTTGCGGTAGGATGCGGCGAAGAAAAAACGGTTGATACGGGAGCGGTTGTTACAACCGGCGTCGCCGTACGCGAGGCGGTTGGAGAAGGGGATAGTACCTTTGATTTTACCGCGGTATTTCTTGACGGCAGCAAAAAGCACTACACCGTATCCACCGACTGTGAAACTGTCGGCGAGGCTCTTCTCAGCCTCGGACTTATTGACGGAGAAAAAAGCGCATACGGCCTTTATGTAAAGAGCGTTTGCGGAGTTGTTGCGGACTACGACATTGATAAGACCTATTGGGCACTCTATGTTGACGGAGAGATGGCTATGACGGGTGCCGACTCGGTAAAGTGTACTGACATAAAGTTTGTTGAATTTAAGGTAGAAAAGTGAAAAAATTAAGTATACGTGACATCGCGGTGTTTGCAATGCTCGGTGCGCTTATGTTCGCGGGCAAAAAGTTTATGGAGTTTTTGCCAAATGTGCATCCGCTTACATTTCTCACCGTTGTATACACCGCAGTTTATCGCCGCTGTGCGATTTATCCTGTGGCGGTGTATCTTTTGCTTGAAACTGCGGTAAGCGGCTTTTTCTGGATAGTACCGTATTACTACATATTTCCGCTCTGCCATTTTGCTGTGCTATGCGTGCCGAGCGGTATGGCAAAAGGGAAAAAGCAGTTTTTTTACACGCTCATATGCACCTTTTTCGGTATTGCGTTTGGTGCGCTGTATGCCCCTTGGCAGGCTGTAATGTACGGACTTGACCTTGAAAAAACGCTTTCGTGGATCGCTGTGGGACTGCCGTATGATATAATTCACGCAGCCTCTAATTTCATATTGTCCTTTGCCGTTATGCCGATCGCAAGAGGGCTTGAAAGGGCAAGGACGGCACTTGGCAGGTGAAAAGCGTGGTTTGCTGAAAAACGACGGCTGTGCCGTCGTTTTTTATTTGTTATTCGCCTTGAATGTGGAAAAGACTTGTGATATAATGAACTTGTTAATACAAAGGTCTTTTGGCTAGAACTGAAAATATCGGGAGATTAAAATGAAAGTAGTAAACAAAGCGGTACAGATACTTCCGGGACTTGCGTTATCGCTTGTAATAGCGGTTGTTGCAAGATTTATAGAGGGACTTTTGCCAGTGCATCTTATAGGCGCATCGGTTATTGCTTTATTTATCGGAATGATAATTAACAGTGTATGGAAACCCGACTTTTTGAATGCGGGTATAAAATTCACCTCTAAAAAGGTTCTTAAATTTGCAATCATACTCCTTGGTGCATCGCTTAGCGTTAGTGTAATTCTTACGGTAGGAAAAATGTCCTTGCTCGTAATGTTTTTCACTCTGCTTACCTGCTTTGGCGGCGGATACTTTATCGGCAAGGCGTTTAAACTGAACTGGAAGCTGTCAAATTTGATTTCTGCAGGTACGGGAATTTGCGGCGGCTCTGCAATTGCCGCTATAGCACCTGTAATAGATGCCGAGGATTCTGATATTGCTTATGCTATGTCGGCAACATTTTTATTTGATATGGCAATGATAGTTTTGTTCCCGATAATGGGACGGATGATGGAACTTAGCGATATGGCATACGGACTCTGGACGGGAACGGCAGTAAACGATACGTCAAGCGTTGTAGCGGCAGGATATGCATTCAGTGAGGGAGCAGGCGACTTTGCTACAATGGTAAAGCTTACAAGAACGCTGTCCATAATTCCGACAGTACTTGTTTTCTCGCTTATAAACGTAAGACTGAAGAGAAAAGAAAATAAAAATGCAGAATATAAAAAGGTAAATATACTTAACTTGTTTCCGTGGTTTATTCTGGGCTTTGTGGCACTTGCGGCTATCAACAGCTTAGGTGTTATTCCTCAGAATGTTTCGACCTTGGCAAAGGATGTAAGTAAGTTTTTGATGGTTGCGGCACTTGCGGCGATCGGACTTAATACGAGTTTTAAGGATATGAAAAAATCGGGTATAAATCCTATGATACACGGGTTTGTAATATCCGCTCTGGTAGTTGTTGTAGCGATAACAGTCGAGTACTGTATGGGAATAGTATAGAGGTCAGCGGAGGCTTATATGTGGAGCATAATAAATACGGTATTTGCGGTAAGTGAAATAGCGCTTATACCCGCGGGCATTCTGATATACATATTCAGAAAAAAGAGTTCTTTGCCGAAATGCATATTTGCGGCAGTGGTTTTTGTACTCAATTATTTCATATATGCGGTTCCGCTGATATATGAACAGGTGGAGCTTGGCGCCAAGAAAGTTCTGATTTATGATCTGCTCGATTGCATCGGGCTTGCTACAAAGCAGTTTGCAGGTAATCTGGAAGCCGGCGTTGTCAGTGACTATGCAAGTGTGTTCGGCGAGTATACATATATATTGCTTGGCGGGCTCGCGCTTGCATTTTTGACGTCGGTTTTCACGGCAATATCTGTATTTGAAGACAAGCTATTGAACAACATCAGGGTTGCAAAGCGACTTTCCGGTGATTAATGTGATATAGTTATCGGTGACAGTGCAGATGCGCTGAGCTATATGGATTCGGGCAAAAAATCAGTGCTGCTCATTGATGGATCGAGGAATAAGGATGCGGTTCTTGCTCTTATTCAGGACGGCTACTCCGTTTTAAAAAGGAGATTTTCCGCGGCATTCCTGCGCAGTATATATTTGAATAAAAAGACGAGGTACAACTTCATTTTCCTTAAGGGAAGCTGCTCATTTTTTGAGGAGATCGATACGGTGCTGTCCTACCTCGATGACGAAAAGGCAAAGAATGTTCACTTCTTCTTTGAACTTGATGAAAAGCAGATTGAAATTGTAAAAAACCAGATAGATGCAAAGGGCAAGGAGAAGAACAAGCCGTACAGAGCGCGAATTTCCTTTTTCAGCAAGAATGAGCTTGTTTCGCGTACCTTTGTCGAGCGATATCCGATAGCAAAGTATATGCCTCGCACTTTTTTGGAGGAGGATACCTCGGTAAAGCAGGATGTAAAGCTTAATGTATTTATGCTTGGCTATGGCGGTCTTTCAAAAGAGTTGTACAAGCAGCTTGTGATTGGAAACCAGCTTTCGGTGTTTAGGGATGGCGAGTACAGAGTCTTTCCGCTAAGCTACTATGTATACGGTGAAAACCCCGATGAGAATGAGTGGTGTATAGGCGGTCTTAAGGGTACGCTTGATGAGCTTGCGAAAAAAAGCAATGAATATTTCCCACTGCCCGAAATGCCGTATAATACACAGTGCATACGAGAGAGGTACTATGATATAAACGTGCTTCGTGACATCTGCGGACGTATAGAAGAGGAAAACTGCTTCAGCTATGTTATCATTGACACGGGCGACTCCTACCGTAATATCGAAATAAGCAACCTGATAAAGCTTCTGCTTAACAACAGCACGGCATATCATATGTTCGTTTACAACGAGTCTGTCGCGGTGAAAAATGACGAGCTCACCACCTTTTACGGCGATACAAAGGACATTATGACACACGACGTTGTTGTAAACGAGAGCCTTTTGAAGCTTGCTAAAAAGATAAACAAGGTTTACCTTAAAATGTACCTTGACCGCGATGATTACACTGAGGACGAGCTTGACAGAATGAACGAAGAGGACTTTGCAAGTCTCAACTACTTCACAGCATTCAGCAATATTTATCTTGCAAACAATTTAAGACTTAAGCTGAATTTGCTCGGACTTGACTACAAGGCGGACAAAAAGGGCGATGACATACACCTTATAAAAGAGGCGTACGGCGAGTATACCGCAAAGGACAAGGCGTATGAAAACTATTTTTGCAGGTCTAAGCGAAATGCGCTTCTCAGTGAAGAGCATTTCAGATGGAATGCGTATCATATGTTAAACGGACATCTGCCGATGAAGAAAAAGCGTTTATCCGTTACGTATGACGGCGGCGTGAACAAGACCGTAAAGAATAATGTTTTCAAAAAGCACGCTTGCATAACGACATTTGGCGGACTAAGCGAGCTTACTGACTATCTTCTTGAGAAGGCAAAGCAGGTTGCTCCTATAGGGGAGATAAATATTTCGGATTTCGACTATTATAAAAATGACGAGCTGTTACTTGAAAAGGCGACGACCTTCCTTGAAGAAGAGAAGCATTCTGTTATAAGAATTACCCACAAAGCGTAAAGCAAGGAGCATACTTGTGACTACTGGAAGTGGAATGTGGGAGGCTCATATATGTGGGACGAGCCTGTCGGCCGTACCGATGAGTGGCGAAGTCTTGCGGTCTTCTACTGCGGTGACTTCTCGTATAACGGCGGCAGGGCAAAGGAGAAGAACTGGGGCTACCGTATTCTGGATCTTGGCGGCGTAAGTCTTTCTACCGAATACAAAAAAATTGACGGCTAAACGTGAGGAAAATATGGATTACAAAAAACTGCAAAACGGAAGCGACATTCGCGGAATTGCCCTTAGTGGCATTGAGGGACAGCATATGAATCTCACCGAGGAGGCCTGCCGTGACATCGGCCGCGGCGGTGCGCTCTGGTTTATGAAAAAGACCGGTAAGCGTGAGGGACTCCGCGTTGCTATAGGCAGAGATTCAAGACTCTCAGGCCCCTCGCTTGTCAAGTGGGTAAGCGAGGCTATGGCAAAGGAGGGTATCGCCGTTACCGACTTCGGTATGGCGAGTACACCTGCTATGTTTATGGCTACCGTTACAGAGGGCTATGACTTTGACGGAACGGTTATGGTTACTGCGAGCCACCTGCCTTTCAACCGCAACGGCTTTAAGTTCTTTACCAAGGACGGCGGAGCAGAGTCAGCTGATATCAGGGAAATTCTTGCCTTTGCCGAGAGTAATGAAACCTCAGGTATAGATGGCGGCAGTATAGTAAGCGGCTCGTTTATGGACACATATGCAAAACAGCTTGCGGATAAGATTCGTGCCGCTACGGGCGAGGAAAAGCCGCTCGAGGGCTTTAAGATAGTTGTCGATGCAGGCAACGGTGCCGGCGGATTTTACGCGGAAAAGGTGTTAAAGCCGCTTGGCGCCGACACCGAAGGTTCAAGATATCTTGAACCCGACGGCTCCTTCCCGAACCATATTCCCAATCCCGAGGATAAGGAAGCGATGGAGAGCATAACCGCGGCGGTTGTAGAGAGCAAAGCCGATTTCGGTATAATTTTCGATACCGACGTTGACCGCGCAGGTGCGGTACTGTCTGACGGAAGCGAGCTTAACCGCAATCGCATTATTGCTATGCTTGCGGCTATACTTCTCCGTGAGCATCCGGCTACTACAATAGTTACAGACTCGATAACATCAACAGGACTTGCTAAATTTATAGCTGAAAAGGGCGGCGTGCATCACAGATTCAAGCGCGGATACAAGAATGTTATAAACGAGTCTATCCGCCTTAACAAGGAGGGTGTGGATAGCCAGCTTGCCATAGAAACCTCAGGACACGGCGCGCTTAAGGAAAACTATTTCCTTGATGACGGTGCGTATCTCGTTACAAAACTGCTTATTGAGCTTGCGCGCGGCAAGAAAATGGGCTACAAGCTCGAAACGCTTATCGAAACTCTCGAAGAGCCAAAAGAAAGCGCCGAGTTCAGAATGAACATTCTGCTCGACGAATTCAAGGATTACGGCAAGGCGGTACTTTTCGACCTTGAGGAGTATGCAAAGACGGTAGACGGCTGGGAGATAGTTCCTAACAACTACGAGGGCGTGCGTGTTAATGCCGACAAGGCGAACGGGGACGGCTGGTTCTTACTCCGCCTGTCACTGCACGATCCCATCCTTCCGCTTAACATTGAAAGTAACAGCGAGGGCGGCGTTCTCACTATTGCAAAGGCGCTTGGCGGCTTCTTTAAGAAGTATGACAAGCTTGATGCTGCTAAATTTTTTGAATTTATAAAGTAAGAAAGGCTGTATGATGAAACAGATTTTACAAAAAGCAGGCTTTATCTGTGATATGGACGGTGTTATCTACCACGGTAACAGAGTTCTTGACGGTGTTCCCGAATTTATCAACTGGCTGATAGATAATAACAAAAAGTTTGTATTTCTTACAAACAGTGCAGAAAAAACTCCGCACGAGCTTAGTATGAAGCTTGAGAGTATGGGGCTTGCCGTTACCCCCGACCATTTTTATACCAGCGCAATGGCAACTGCATCCTTCTTAAGCGCGCAGAAGCCGAATTGCACTGCGTATGTTATTGGCGAGGCGGCACTTATGAAGGCTCTTTATGATGTTGGTATTTATATGAATGACGTCAACCCCGACTATGTTGTAGTCGGCGAAACCCGTTCGTACAGCTTTGAAAAGATCGAAAAGGCTATCGAACTTGTCAACAAGGGTGCAAAGCTCATCGGTACAAACCCCGACATCACAGGTCCCACCGAGCGTGGCATTATGCCTGCAACAGGTGCGCTTATCTCGCCTATCGAGATTGCAACAGGTAAAAAGGCATACTTTGTCGGCAAGCCTAACCCTCTTATGCTCCGTCACGGACTTAGAACGCTCGACTGCCACAGTAACGAAATTGTGTTTATCGGCGACAGAATGGATACCGATATTATAGCGGGTATTGAGTCTAATGTGGATACCCTGCTTGTGCTCAGCGGCGTTACAAAGGCAGAGGATATTGAGAATTTCCCATATCGCCCGAAGTATGTCCTCGGCGGTCTTTACGAACTTGTAAAGGAACTTCATAAATAAGATATGAGAACCTTTATGCAATGACCAAGTTCGTAAAAGCTAAAGCATTTTAAAAAGTGGAAGGAAAATCAACAAGAGGTAGTTTATCAGATTTACTGCAACAAAAGAGGTACTCGAAAGAGTACCTCTTTTGTTGGTGCAGAGTGAAGAATGTCTTGCTAAAGCAAGCCATATTAGTTTGCTCCGCAAACTAGCTTGACCAAGCATATACAAATACAAAAGCACATGTCGGATCGTAGCCATGTCG
>JAZSKM010000145.1:0-5397 GCA_045534835.1 Eubacteriales bacterium
ATTCCGCTTAAACTGCCCGAGCCGCTGTCATTTTGTGTTCGCGGCGAGGTGTATATGTCGCGCGAGACCTTTTATAAGATAAACGAGCAGAGAGAAAAGGACGGTCAGCCGCTTCTTGCAAATCCGAGAAATGCTGCTGCAGGCTCGCTTCGTCAGCTTGATTCGTCAATCACTGCTTCACGCAAGCTTGATATATTTATTTTCAATCTGCAGGCGGGAAATCTGTATCTTGACAGAGAAAATCCGGACAGCCATTACGCAATGCTCGATAGACTTAGAGAACTCGGATTTACCGTGCTTCCGAGCCGCGTTATAGCCCGCAGTGCCGATGAGATTTGCGCTCATATTGAAAAGATTGGTGAAATGCGTGACAGCTTGTCTTTTGATATAGACGGCGCGGTTGTAAAAATCGACTCAATTGCACAGCGTGCAGTTGTTGGCGAGGGAACTACTACGCCCAAGTGGGCTGCAGCGTACAAATATCCGCCTGAGCAAAAGCAAACAAAGCTTATTGATATTTTTATTCAGGTTGGAAGAACGGGTGTACTTACACCAAATGCGCTTCTTGAACCTGTTCGACTCGCAGGCACAACCGTTTCAAAGGCTACGCTTCACAATATGGATAATATCCGTGATAAGGATATAAGGGTGGGAGATACAGTTGTTGTCCAAAAGGCAGGAGATATCATCCCCGAGATTGTAGCAAGCGTAAAGGAAAAGCGTGACGGCACAGAGCAGGTATATGCAGTACCTACCGTATGTCCTGCCTGCGGCAGTAAGGTAGTCCGCGACGAAGATATGGCGGCGGTTAGATGCGAAAACGAGCTTTGCCCTGCTAAACGCTCACGCGCACTTGCACACTTTGCTTCAAAGGGTGCTATGAATATCGACGGTCTTGGGCAGCAAATAATTGATTTGCTTATTGAAAACGGACTTGTGAAAAACGCTTCCGACTTGTATAAGCTGTCTGCAAGTGATATTGAAAAGCTTGACCGTATGGGCGAAAAGTCAGCCGCGAATCTTATCGCTTCAATTGAGAAGTCCAAGGGTGCCGGACTCGAACGCCTGATTTACGCATTTGGAATACGTCAGGTCGGAGAGGTCGCGGCGGCAGCACTTGCCGCAAAATACAAAACTCTCGACAATTGCTTTAATGCAACTGTCGAGGAGCTTTGTGAAATAGATGATATCGGCGAGATTACCGCGCGCAGTTTTGTGGACTTTTTTGCCCGTTCCGAAACGAGAAAACTTGCCGATGAACTTGTCTCTTCAGGAGTACTTACCGAAAGTACGGCACTGCCGAAAGGCGAAAAACTTGCCGGGTGTACTTTCGTTATTACAGGCACACTTCCTACTATGAAACGTGATGAGGCATCGGCATTGATAACCTCAAACGGAGGAAAAGTCAGCGGAAGCGTTTCTAAAAAAACGTCATATGTTTTAGCAGGTGAGGAGGCAGGCTCTAAGCTCACCAAGGCAAACGAGCTTGGCATCCCTGTAATCACAGAGGAGCAGCTCATCAGTATGCTCAGTCAAGGTTAAGGTACTCTAAGATACCGTTGTAAATTCCGCGTGCAAAAAGTTGCGGATTTTCATTCATAAGGGTAGCATCGCTCGGATTGCTTATAAAACCCATTTCGATAAGCGTTGCGGGCATTGCGGTTCGACGCAGGACATACAAGCTCGGTCTTGCGAAAACACCTCTGTCGCGCAGTCCCGTGGCTTCTGACAGACTTTCAACTATATCCTCGGACAGTTCCTCGGCGGAGGTGTCGAGAGCATAGACATATCCTTCTATTCCGGAGGCGCTTTCTGCACTCGATGCATTTGTGTGAAGGCTTATGAAATAATCTGCGCCCCATGAGTTTGCATCGTTTACTCTTGCCGCAAGGCTTGAAGCGTTGCTTGTTCCGAGGACTGTTTCGGCTGTGGGGCGAGAAACTCTTGCTTCAAGATTGGGATTTGAATTTATAAGCTCTGCAAGCTCTATTCCGATTCTGTATGTAATGTCCTGTTCGCGCAGACCGTTGCCCTCGGCACCTGCATTCGGATTTTGCGGATTGTGTCCTTGGTCGATATAAATTTTGATTGCCATATATTTACCTCACATATAGTATTTGTAACATTATATGCGAGAACTTTTGATAGGGAACAAATGAAAGAAATACAAAGAATTTTAAGTTATGTCCGTCGTGCTGTTACCGATTATGATATGATAAAAGACGGAGATAAAGTATGTGTGGGAGTTTCCGCGGGAAAGGATTCGCTTACGCTTCTTATTGCGCTTGCAGAGCTGCGCCGCTTTTATGAGAAGAAGTTTACGCTTTGCGCGGTGACTATCGACCTCGGGTTTGGCGGTGCCAACTATTCTGAAATTGCAGAACTTTGCAAGAGGCTTGATATTGAGTATAAAGTGGTGCAAACCGAAATCGGTAAGGTGGTTTTTGATATTAGAAAAGAGAAGAGTCCGTGCTCGCTCTGTGCAAAAATGCGCCGCGGTGCTTTACACGCCGCGGCAAAAGAAATCGGCGCAAACTGCGTTGCGCTCGGTCATCACTTTGATGACGCGGTTGAAACGTTTATGCTCAATTTGTTTTTTGAGGGCAGGCTGGGATGTTTTTCTCCGATTACATACCTTAGCAATACAGAGCTTTTCTTGATAAGACCTATGCTCTATGTACCTGAAAAAGCAGTAAAACAGTTCGCAGGCAAGGTCTATCTGCCTGTGGTTGAGAGCAAGTGCCCTGCAAACGGAAACACCGAAAGGGAAGAAATGAAACAGCTTCTCCGCCAGCTTGAGAGAGATAACAAGGGGCTTCGGCATAGAATTTTCGGTGCTATGCAGAAAGGAAGTATAGACGGCTTTAGGGAGGTAGCAAAACTACCAAGTGAGGATTAAAATGTCAGTGTTTTCAAAAATCTTTAAAAAAAATAAGAATCCTGCTTCTCTTGCGTACAAACGTGAAATGGCACAAATGATAAGCAACAAGCGTATAAAGTATGTCGGTGAGAAAAAAGAAGGCGTAGAAGAGGTTATAGGCAAGGGCGGGAGCATTTCAATACGTGACGATGAAATTCTGCTGTTTTCCTCGGCTGATGTTCTTCTGAGGGCTAAAATAGCCGATATGGATGCATCAGAGCTTTTATCCAAGGATGGTGTTATAATTACGGCGCCCGACCTTGAACACGGCGGAGCGGTACGCACCGTTGTTGTATATTATGTTTACTATAGGTAAGGATATGGCTGATATTTTAAAAAAAGCAAAAGAGGTTATGTACGCGGCGATAGGAAAACGCGCTTTTGTAAGTGCAGTTATTCTTGCAGGTGGAAGCGGCAGCAGGATGGGTACAGATAAGACAAAGCAGATGCTTGTCCTTCGCTCAAAGCCGCTTGTAGTTCATACTTTGCTTGCGTTTGAAAAAAGTGAATATATAGATGAAATTATAGTTGTTGCAAAAGAAGAAGAAATTGCCGAATATGATGCTTTCAAAGAAGAGTACGGCATAACAAAGCTTTCTAAAACTGTTGTTGGCGGAAGCACTAGGCAGCAGTCTGCCAAAAACGGTTTTGATGCCATAAGCGAGAAAGCTGACTATGTGGCAATTCACGATGCAGCAAGAGCGCTGATTACTCCTGTGCAGATTAAAGAGGTTGTTATGAGTGCGTTTGCTCACGGTGCCGCTATTGCGGCAACTCCCGCTACCGATACGATAAAATACGCAGACGGAGTAACAATAGGCGAAACTGTGCCGCGCGATAAAATATGGCTTGCGCAGACTCCGCAGGTGTTCCGCGATGAAATATACCGTGTTGCGGCATATACCGCTGAAAAAGAAGGCTTTGTTGCTACCGATGATGCATCCCTCGTTGAAAATGTCGGTATCACTGTTTATCTTGTTGACACAGGAGCCGATAATTTCAAAGTCACATATAAAACCGACCTTTTGCGCGCCGAGCAGCTATTACTTGAAAGAGGGGAGAATGAAAAATGCGAGTAGGGCAGGGGTATGATGTTCATAAGCTTGTGAACGGACGAAAGCTTATTATAGGCGGCGTTGAGATTGAGCACAGCCTCGGACTGCTTGGACATTCTGATGCCGATGTTCTTTTGCATGCTATCTCGGATGCGCTTCTTGGTGCGGCAGCACTCGGAGATATAGGCAAGCATTTTCCCGACACGGATGAACGATATCGAGGTGCCGACAGCTTGAAGTTGTTAGCGTTGGTAGGCGTTTTACTCAGTGAAAAAGGGTATAAGATAGTAAATATAGATTCTACCGTAATTGCCCAGGCTCCAAAACTTGCACCTCATATTCAGGCAATGCGAGAGAATATAGCATCAGCGCTTAATATTGCTGTGGATTTTGTTAGTGTTAAAGCGACAACCGAAGAAAAACTCGGGTTCACAGGAACGAGAGAGGGCATTGCGGCACAGGCAATTTGCCTTGTTGACTGAGCCTGCACCGCGTATCTTTTCGCCGCCCCGTTGCGAAAAAAGAGTTAACATCCTGCGCTTTTACATCGCTTCGCAAAAAGGCGACGTTGCTTGCGCTATTATTATTCTATGGAAAGAGTGGTACTATGCCACCAAAAAAGGAGAAAGTTATGATTAAAATTGCCCCATCTGTACTGTCTGCCAATCTTGCAGACCTTGCTAATGAATGCGCGTGTATTGAGCGCGACGGCGCAGACCTTATACATCTTGATGTAATGGACGGCCATTTCGTACCGAATATTACATTCGGAGCATCTGTTATAAAATGGGCGCGCCCTGCTGCAAATATTACCTTTGATGTTCATCTTATGATAGAAGAGCCGATTAAGTATATTGAAGATTTTGCTAAAGCGGGAGCCGATATCATAACCGTACATATTGAAGCCTGCAGTGATATCAATGCAACGATTGATAAAATTCATTCATTTGGAGTTAAAGCAGGTGTTGTTGTAAAGCCGAATACTCCTATAGATACTGTTTATCCATTGCTTGATAAAATCGAAATGGTTTTGATTATGACAGTTGAACCGGGGTTTGGCGGGCAGGGACTTATTGAAGAAACTCTCCCGAAAATCACCGCGCTGAAAGAAGAAATCAAGCGCCGCGTTCTTGATGTACCAATTGAGGTTGACGGCGGTATTAAAGCTGATAATATTGCGCGCGTTGCAGGATACGGCGCGGATATTTTTGTTGCCGGCTCGTCCGTGTTTGGAAAAGAGGACCGCGCCGCGGCTATCGCAGAACTTAAAAACGCAGTAAAATAACAAAAGGGCAGTTCATACAGAACTGCCTTTTAACTACTATTTAATTTTGTTTTTAAGACGTACATGCGCCGGCTTAAAAACTCCTTGACGGACGCGAGCGGATGAGCGAGTCGCGAGACTTGCGTCCATATCCACTC
>JAZSKM010000083.1:0-3888 GCA_045534835.1 Eubacteriales bacterium
CCCGGATGGGTCAAGTACTGCGAGCACTACTTCCCTGAGATGACAGAGAATCTCTCTACCTGTAAGTCTCCTCAGCAGATGTTCGGTGCAACCTATAAGACATACTATGCACAGAAGATGGGTCTCGATCCTAAGAAGATCTTCTTTGTATCTGTACTTCCTTGTACCGCTAAGAAGTTTGAGGTTGGCAGAGCAGACCAGTCTGCTGCAGGCGTTCCGGACGTTAACGTAGCAATCACCACACATGAGCTTGCTAAGATGATCGACGTTGCAGGTATCGACTTCCGTGCAATGGCTGACGAGAAGTTCGACGATCCTTTCGATATCGGTTCAGGTGCAGGCGTTATCTTCGGTGCTACCGGCGGTGTTATGGAGGCTGCTCTCCGTACTGCTGCTGAGGTTATCGAGGGCAAGAAGCTTGAGGCTCTCGACTTTAACGACGTTCGTGGTACCGAGGGTATCA
This sequence comes from Eubacteriales bacterium, assembly GCA_045534835.1. Taxonomy (GTDB): domain Bacteria; phylum Bacillota; class Clostridia; order Oscillospirales; family CAG-272; genus UMGS902. Next base: position 464 of record JAZSKM010000083.1, read on the forward strand.
AGCGTGCTACCTACAAGCTTGGCGATATCGAGCTTAAGGTTGCTGTTGCAAGCGGCACTGCTAACGCAAAGAAGCTTCTCACAGCTGTTCAGAACGGCGAGGAGGAAGTTCACTTTATCGAGATTATGGCTTGTCCCGGCGGTTGCGTAAACGGCGGTGGTCAGCCTTATCAGCCTGCTAAGGTTCGTAACTTTGTTGACCTTCGTGCTAAGAGAGCATCAGTTCTTTACACCGCTGATAAGAAGATGGATCTCCGTAAGTCCCACGAGAACAGCGCTGTTAAGAAGCTTTATGAAGAGTTCTTCGGTGAACCCAACAGCCACAAGGCTCACGAGGTTCTCCACACCTCTTACGTTAAGCGCGGCCTTTAATTAAAACAAAAAATGCACTGCGAAAGCAGTGCATTTTTTATAGAAAAACCGCCTCTTTTGAGGCGGTTTTCTTTTGCTTAATTATATTTCAGCAGGCTGGATTCCAAGAATTACCGCTACTGCGAAAACTGCTACAACGCCGAGCGCGTATATAAGCATAGGCAGGAAGTTTATCTTGATAAGTTTGCCCTCTCTGCCCGAAATGCCAAGAGTTGCGGAGGCGGCAACAGCATTGTTGATGCAAGTAATGTTGCCTATCACGCCACCGACAGTCTGCATTGCGACTGCAAAAACTGTGGGGAGACCGAGTGCCGCTGCGGTTTCAAACTGAAGATTTGTAAAGAGCGTGTTTGAAACGGTGTTGGAGCCTGAAACAAAAGAGCCGAGAACGCCGATGAACGGAGAGAGGAAGATGAACGCCGCCTTATTCACAAGGCTTGCAAGTGTGGTTGCCATTGTTGTCATCATACTTGCCTCGCCGTTTGGCTCGTATCGCATTATCTGAACGAGCGCGATGCCGAATATGATAGCGAGTGCCGCGCCGCCTACCTGCTTTGCGGTCTCTTTCCAAGCCTTTGCAATCTGAGAGGGGTTCATCCTGTGCAAAAGGTGTGTGATAAGAGCAACAAGGATAAACGCAGTTCCGGGGACGTATGCCCATTTAAGCGTAAAGTCGAGCGACTCAAAGCCAAAGAGGTTCTGAACGCTGATGACGAAAGGAGTGTTTGCATCGTTAAGAATACCCTTGAGTCCTATCTGGGGGATTCTGGTGAGAACGAGGAGAAGCGCAATTATAAGGTAAGGAACCCAAGCCTTTATAAGCGACATTGACGATTCGGTGGGTGGCGCAATTCTGTGATTTGCCTTCCAATCGGGGTTCCAGTCTTCACGCGGACCAAAGTCCCACTGCTTTTTAGGGCAGAGGAAGCCGGTTTTAGCCGCAATAACGGTTGCGACAATGCTGAAGAGCGAAGCGAGAAGTGAAGCGAACTCATAGCCTACAAACTTTGCAATAAGCAGCATCGGAACAGAGAGGGAAAGGCCTGCAAAGATTGCAAACGGAGCTGCTTCAAGTGCAGGCCTGAAAGAACGTTCCTTTCCGAATACCTTGGTAGTAAGCAAAAGCACGATAAGGGGGAGGAATGTTCCCACAACCGCGTGTGGGAGCGCAGTCCAGAAAGAGAAGTCCGCAATATATGCTTCGTCAGTTGTCTGGAGCAGTGTAAGCGACTGGGTAACGGGAGTACCTACAGCGCCGAAAGAAACCGCTACACTGTCGCATATGAGCGCAATAACCGCCGCCGCCATAGCAGGGAAGCCGAGGCTTACCAAAAGGGGACCTGCGAGAGCCGCAGGAGTGCCAAATCCTGCAGCGGATTCTATAAAGGAGCAGAATGCAAAGCCGATTATAATAGCCTGAACGCGCTTGTCGGGGTTGATGTTCATAAAGCCGCGGTTGATAGCGGCGGTAGCACCCGAGGTTTTTAGCGTGTTCATAACGAGCACCGCACCGAAAATAATTATCAGCACATCAAGCGAAGATAAAAGACCGAATACTGAAACCGCGCCGATAGCGGAAAGGTCGATTCCCCACACGAAAATGCCGAGAACGCATGCCATTGCCCACGAAATCATAAGGCACCATTTTGCCGGCCAGTTAAACGCAAGCATAAGTACAAGGGTCGCAAGTATTGGCAAAAAAGCTAAGATTGCTAACATTGTTTTTCTCCTTATAAAGTAATTGACTGTATCATTATAATGCTATTTTTTTAACAAGTCAACGCAAAAAACGAATGTATTCGGTATAAATTTTTGCGCTGTGTATTTCACACAAAATATGTACCTTTTTTTCTATAATTGTTGACTTGAATATGCATTTGTAGTACACTTTATGTGTATATAATTAATATTAATATATAATATAACTAACGGTAACGGGTGACTTTATGGGTTGCTCAGTCGGAATAGATTATGTAAAAAAATAGGCTATATTGAAAACACCGAGAATTATAAAAAACTTTACGAAAAATATATAAGACTTTCAGAAATTTTTAAGGGCTTTGAAGAATGATGTATAACGAAAGAACGGCAAATTTTCCAAGACTTAACGTTGATAGACTTTTTACGGATTACTCAAATGAATTTAAGTTTAACGGGTATATGGATACTGCGACTCGCTATATTGAGGAGTTTCAGCTACTTAACCCTAATCTTTGGGCACGTTTTGTTGACCAGTTCCGTCATGATGCCGATTCTGCCGATGCAGGCTGGCGCGGAGAATACTGGGGCAAGATGATGCGCGGTGCGTGCTTTACATATTCTTATACCAAAAACCCGGTGCTTTATACTATTCTTGCAAAAACCGTAAACGATATGATAGACAGCGCGGACGCAGACGGAAGAATAAGCAGTTACGGTCGGGATAGCGAATATGACGGCTGGGACATCTGGGGAAGAAAATATGTTCTCCTCGGTATGCAGTATTTCCTTGAGATTTCGGATGATGAGGAGCTAAGTTCACGCATAATCAAATCGATGTGTGCTCAGGTTGATTACATTATGCAGAGAATCGGCAGAAAAATTTTTGAGTTTAGAAAGAGTAGAAATATGACCCAGATGGAATTGGCCGACCAACTGGGAATTAGCTTCCAGGCAGTTTCTAACTGGGAGAGGGGAATCAGTATGCCGGATATTTCAAAACTTCCCGAGCTGGCTGAAATCATGGATATTTCTTTGGATGAACTCTTGGGTGAGAAGTCTGCGCTTGTAGAGGCGGCCATCAACAATAATCTTGAAGAGCAAATTGCAAATGAAAATACGACTGCGGAAGATATCAGCGCGATTTTACCGATTTTGAAACCTAAGCAAATTAAAAAGAGTGTTGATAATATGGAGAAGTTCAATAAAAAGCTAATAGGTAGTTTTCTACCGTTCATGGACGCGGATGATGTGAAAAAATTTGCGTTAAAAGCTTTGGAAGAAGGAGAAAGCGTAGCAAGCTATCTTCCATTTTTGGATAAAAAAGATGTAAAAGAGTTTGCGTTAAAAACTTTG
>JAZSKM010000106.1:0-5364 GCA_045534835.1 Eubacteriales bacterium
GTCGGTGAGGAATGATGAACAGCAAAAAGGTCTACCGCACACTCCAAGACCGCCGAGCAGTTTTGCCTCGTCACGGATACCTATCTGGCGAAGCTCAATGCGTGTTCTAAAAACCGATGCAAGATCTTTTACAAGGTCACGAAAGTCAACTCGACCGTCCGATGTAAAGTAGAAAAGAAGCTTTGTATTGTCAAAGGTGTATTCCGCTTCAACAAGATTCATATCAAGCTTGTGTTCTGCTATTTTGTTTTTGCAGATTTCAAAAGCCTCGGCTTCCTTTTCTTTATTCTCCTCTGCGTGCTTGATGTCGGCAGGAGTGGCAATTCTCACAACAGGGCGCAAAGGGGGGATGATTTCGCTTTCCTTAACGAATTTATTGGGAGTCGCAACCATACCTATTTCAAGTCCGCGCGCAGTTTCGACTATTACGCGGTCATCGGTGGCAACGGAGTGACCGCTCGAAGCAAAATAATATACCTTACCCGACGGCTTGAATTTTACGCCGATAATCTCTACTTCGGTGATTTCAGCCTTAGTGGGCGTGTTTTCACTTTGATTACACATATCTGTTCCTTTATTTTGTATTTATTTTTCTCGCATCGGCGCAGAATGTAACTGCGGCGAGTTTAATATCGAGATAAAACTTCAGCTTTGCCGCAAGGGCATCGGCGGCATCTATCAGTTCGAGAGCCTTCTTCGTTGTGATGCGCGAGGCGAACTCCTGAGCTTTTTCAACGTCACTGAAAAACAAAAGGTCAGCGTTCTCATCGGCTTTAAGCACCGCAATGTCGCGCATAGCCTTTTTCAGCATTGCTAAAAATGTACTCATACCGTCAGCAGTGCTTGGCATAGAATCGCTAAGGAGGTCAAGCTTAGTTAGCGAGGGAGAAGTGAAGGCATAAAGAAACTCGTATACCTTGTTCTGAGCAGCATCGGTTTCGCCGCCTTTTTCGCACAGTTCAAGTGCATAACCGATGCTTCCCTCGGCAGACACCACAATAGCCTTCAGCCTTGCGGGATCGGTTTCATGTAGCTCTTGCGCCTTTGGGGAAATATCAAGCAAGTATTTTACAATGTCGCTTGGTGAAATCTGCTCTGTATAGAGTATCGGCGCGCGGCTTTTTATAGTTTCAAGCAGGCTTTCGGTGTCAGCGCAGAGCAGTAAAAATACGACATACGGGGGAGGCTCTTCAAGTATTTTTAAAAAAGCATTTTGCGCGTTTATATTCATCGTTTCTGCATTCTCTATGATATATACGCGTTTTTCAAGCTCATTTGGGGCAATATAAATACTGTCCTTGATTTCTCTGATAAGATTAATAGTGAACTCTTTTTTCTCAGGATCCTTGCGGATAAAAAGCACATCCGGAGAAAAACCGCCTAAAATTTTTTCACAGCTTTCGCATCTTCCGCAAGGGAAGTTTTCTCTGTCTAAGCAGGCGAGAGCTGCCGCTATTTCAAGTGCAATAGTCTTTTTACCGCTGCCCGATTTTCCTGCTATTATATATGCGTGCGGAAGGCGCTTTCCCGCTATTTCGTCGGCAAGGCGCGAACGCAGCTTTTCATTTTGAAAAATCCTTGAAAAACACCCAGCCACGGCAAAAACTCCTTTTGTTACTTCGGGTAAATTATATCAAAAATCAACAGCGATGTCAAATATATTTTGGGCGGAAGTATTTTACAACGATAAGTTTGCGTATATATGGAAAAATAGTAGATATGAAAAGAAGAATTTTGTTTATTTTATTGCTGCTTTTTGCGGCTGCCGTTTTTATTTTTGAGAAAGAGGAGTATGTGGCGACCTTTGGCAGCGCCGACTTCTCGGAAACTGAGGAAAGAGCAAATGAACTCATTAAAGAACTCTATAAAAACGGGGTGAATTTTATAGAGGAGCGCGGCGACGGTACTGTATATGTCAAAAGATACTATTGCAGCAATATATGTGTTGATGTGCTTTCGGACGGCAGTATAAGATATCTTTCAGACGAGAACGATGCGGATAATGAGGACAAGTTTTTGAAATGGCTTAACAAGGGCGGCGGCGCAAAAATCGTATATGAAAGTGAGTTTTACGGTTTCCTTGTACGCAAGGTGAAAAATAATGGAATTACCTGCAATTTATGTATAGAAAAAGCGGACGGCAGGGTAGTAGCCGCGAGAATTATTTTTAATTCTTGATGAAAGGTATTGCAAACCGATAAGAATTTTGGTATAATAACTCGGTAAGTGAAATTTAATAATTTAGCCGCGTGATAAGGTCATGCCAACCGGGGGAGTAGCGGTCCTCTGTACTCACAACCCGCTATAGTGAGGGGGGATTCCCATTTTGAGGGTATTGGCGGTGCGGTCTGCGCTATGCCGACTGTGTTGATGGATGGGTCTTGCGCAATTGATGGCTGTGAATCATGTCAGGTGGGGAACCAAGCAGCTTTAAGCAGTATGTTCGCTGTGCCGCAGGGGTGCCTGTTCTGAGCAGAAGGCGTGGTTAACGCGTATTGTTTTTTATTCGATCTTTGGGTGCATGATCTTATCATTCGGCTAAATTGCAGACAAGCGGCTTTTACGGGCGGAGGCATATTTTTGCCCTCGCCTTATTTTGCAGATAGGAGGTAGACTATGTATCAGGCACTGTACAGAAAATGGCGCCCAGTTACGTTTGACGATGTTTGCGGCCAGGACCATATTACCGATATACTGAAATATGAAACTGCGGAGAATCGCATTTCTCACGCATATCTTTTTTGCGGTCCGCGCGGAACTGGCAAGACCTCCTGTGCAAAAATTCTTGCAAAGGCTATCAACTGTCTTTCTCCCGTAAACGGCAATCCTTGCGGAAAATGCGCAGCCTGCCAGAGCATTGACAGTGAAAGCGCGACAGACGTGCTTGAGATGGATGCGGCATCCAACAACGGTGTTGATGCTGTCCGCGCTATACGCGACGAGGTCGTTTATACTCCTTCTGGACTCAAATACCGTGTCTATATCGTAGACGAGGTGCATATGCTCTCGATTTCGGCGTTCAACGCGCTTCTGAAAACTCTTGAAGAGCCACCTGCACACGTTGTGTTTATACTTGCAACTACTGAACTGCAGAAGCTTCCTGCCACCATTATTTCGAGATGTCAGCGCTTTGACTTCAGACGTATCACAACGTCTGTTATTACAAAGCGGCTTATGCATATAGCGGCGGCTGAAAACATAGAGCTTAAGGAGAGCGCAGCGCGCATACTTGCAAAGCACGCAAACGGCGGTATGCGTGATGCTATCAGCCTCCTTGACCTTTGCAGCAGCAGCGGCGGCACTGTCACCGCTGCACGAGCCGAGGAGATTCTCGGTATAAGCGGTACTGACACAGTATGCAGGCTTGCAAGCGCTGTTTTAGACAAGGATTTTGCATTTATATTTAAACTTGTTTCGGATATTGCTTCATCCTCTGTTGATATGGCGGTATTCTGGCAGGATATTATCGCATTCTACCGCGATATGCTTGTGGTAAAAACTACTGCAAAGCCTGAAGAGTTTATTGACTGTACTGATGAGGAAATTAAGCTTATACGTACGGTCGCCGAAAAATATCCCTATGAGCGCCTTTTGTATCATATACGGCTGCTTGACGATGCGCTTGCACAGATGCAGCGTGCAGGTAGTACAAAGCGTATGATAGCCGAGCTTACTTTCATTCGTATGTGCGATCCTTCGCTGTCTGATGATACGGCTGCAATGCTTGCAAGAATAGCAGCCCTTGAAGAAAAAATCGGACTTTTATCGCTTGGTATGCCCCTTAAGCAGCCAAATGAAATGCCGAAAGCAGAAAAGACGGCTCATATTGATAAAAAAGAGGAGCCAGCTCCCTTGACTGATGTAAAAAAAGAGGTGCCGCCAAAAGCACTTAAGGCTCTCCCGTATTGGCTTGAGCTTGTTGAAGCACTGTCAAAGGAAAACCGCAGCGCGATGGGTATGCGCAACGGCTCACGCGGACTTTTGGACAGCGAAAATGACAGAATAATAATAAGGTTTGCCAACAACTTTGTTATGAAGCTTATGAGCGAGGAAAGTGCAAAAGGGGCGCTTGCCGCTATGATTTCTTCGCGAGAGGCAAAGGCATATCCCGTAGAAAAAATTATTTATGAGTTGTCAGACAGTACAGACAGCGACGATGATGATTTATTTGACACACTTGTGTAAAGGAGAATTACAATGAGAGCAAATTATCCTAAGAACGGCGCAGGAAATATGAACAATATGATGAAGCAGGTTCAGAAAATGCAGGAGGATATGGCAAATCTGCAGGCTGATCTTGAGGCGCGCGAGTATGATGTCAGCGCCGGCGGCGGTATGGTCACAGTTAAGATTAACGGAAGGCGCGAAATTCTCGGTATTGACATTCAGCCTGACATTGTAGACCCTGACGATATTGAAACTCTTTCCGATGTAATTACTGCCGCTGTAAATGAGGCGATTAAGAAGGTTGATTCTACAAGCGAAGCAGAAATGTCGCAGATTACCGGAGCTCTTAATATGCCCGGTATGCCCGGACTGTTTTAATTGAGGTTTAGACTTTATGACAGAGTATCTTCCGCCGCTTGAAAAACTTATAGAGCAGTTTCGAAAACTCCCCGGAGTTGGCAGAAAGAGTGCCGCGCGAATGGCTTTTGCTGTTCTCGATATGTCGGATGAGTCTGTTGAGCGCTTTTCTGAGGCGCTTAAAGATGCCAAGACCAAGGTGCATAAGTGCTCCGTGTGCAACAACCTTTCGGTTGACGAAAAATGTCCGATTTGTGAGGATATTACACGTGACCGTACTGTAATTTGCGTAGTCGAGGATGCAAAAGCGGTGCTTGCTATTGAAAAGGCGAGAAAGTTTCGCGGAGTGTATCACGTGCTCGGTGGGGTTATTTCACCGCTGAACGGTGTTACACCAGACAAGCTTGCAATTACTGACCTTGTAAAGCGTGCCGCGGACGGTGTAAAGGAAGTAATCATCGCAACTAACCCAACAGTTGAGGGGGAAACTACTGCTACATACATATCATCACTGCTTAAAAATTTTGATATTACCGTCAGCCGTCTTGCCTACGGTATCCCCGTCGGCGGCGATATCGAATATGCCGATGAAGTAACGCTTACCCGCGCTATCGAGGGTAGAAGAAGTTTTTAAGAATAAAAAATGACTGCTTTTGCAGTCATTTTTTATTCATCTGTCAATTCATAAAGCTGTAGGAGCCTGTCCTCGATTATTGTTTTACGCTCGTCAAGCTCTGCCGCGCGTTTATAGTCGCTTGCCGCATCACCGTACAGTTCCTCAGTGACTGTGATAAGCTCGGCTTCAAGCTCTTCTGGTAGTTTTTGCTCTGCATTTTACAA
>JAZSKM010000198.1:0-7902 GCA_045534835.1 Eubacteriales bacterium
CATAGAAATCCGAAAGTCCGTCGTAATATGTAATATCGAGCTTGTCCCAATAGTCAAGTCCCGCGCGCTTCAGCTTTCGGTCGTCAATATTAAATCCGAGAGGGCGGATAAGATGCAGCGCCGCGCCCGTTGCCGCGCAGGTGCGCGCAATATTTCCCGTATTCTGCGGAATCTCAGGCTCAAGAAGTACAATATTTATATCTTTCATAAATTCACCTCGCAAAAACATATTCATTATACTTCGCGATACCGATTATATCAAGTAGAATATGATTTATTTGTGAAATTTCATTTTAAGTGTTCAAATTTATATTATTTTATGTTATAATAACTTGTTAGAATTTATTTACCGAAAGGATAACACATCCGAAATGGGACTTTTTGCAAAAATATTTGGTACCTACAGCGACCATCAGATTAAGAAACTTAAGAGTATTGCCGATGCGGTAGATGCGCTTTCATCAAAATACGAGGCTATGAGCGACAGCGAGCTTCGTGCGACTACAGATACGCTCAAGGCACGTCTTAGCGGCGGTGAAACTCTTGACGATATCCTGCCCGATGCATTTGCGCTTGTGCGCGAGGCAGACTGGCGCGTTCTCGGCAAGAGACCGTTCTATGTACAGATACTCGGCGGTATCATCCTTCATCAGGGACGTATCGCGGAGATGAAAACGGGTGAGGGTAAAACCCTTGTTGCCACTATGCCAGCATACCTTAATGCTCTTAGCGGCAAGGGCGTTCATATTGTTACCGTCAACGACTATCTTGCACGCCGTGACAGTGAGGAAATGGGACGTGTTTATGAATTCTTAGGTCTTACTACGGGACTTGTCGTTCACGGACAGATGCCGGATGAAAAACACGGGGCGTATAATGCCGATATAACCTACGGTACCAACAACGAGTTCGGATTTGACTATCTGCGTGACAATATGGTTGTCTATAAGGAGCAGATGGTTCAGCGCGGACACAATTTTGCTATAGTTGACGAGGTTGACTCGATACTTATAGATGAGGCGCGTACTCCTCTTATCATATCGGGAGAGGGTGAGAAGTCTACCGAGCTTTACGAGCTTGCCGACCGTTTTGCAAGAACGCTTCGCAAAAAGGTTATCAAGGAAACCGATGACAAGCAGGACCTCGAAGAAATATCGGAGGATGCGGACTACATCGTTGACGAAAAGGCTAAAACTGTAGTCCTCACCGCAAGCGGTATTTCAAAGGCAGAGGCATTCTTCAACATTGAGGACTATTCCGACCCTGCAAACTCCACCATAGCGCATCATATCCAGCAGGCAACGCGTGCACACGGCATTATGAAAAACGATGTTGACTACGTTGTTAAAAACGGCGAGGTCATCATTGTCGATGCTTTTACTGGCAGACTTATGCCGGGCAGACGCTATAATAACGGACTTCATCAGGCTATAGAGGCGAAGGAGCACGTAAAGGTTGAAAAGGAGTCAAAAACTCTCGCATCAATTACTTTCCAGAACTATTTTCGCCTTTATACCAAGCTTTCGGGTATGACGGGTACGGCACTCACCGAGGAAATCGAGTTTCGCGAAATTTATAACCTTGATGTTGTAGAGGTGCCTACCATCCGCCCGATGATACGCAAGGACTATCCCGATGCGGTGTACAAGTCACGCGCAGGTAAGTACCGTGCTATTGTCAAGAAGATTATAGAGTGCCACGAAAAGGGACAGCCGGTGCTTATCGGTACCGTTTCTATCGAAAAGAGCGAGGAGCTTTCAAGCGAGCTTAAGAAAAACGGTATTAAACACGTTGTCCTCAATGCAAAGCATCACGAAAAAGAGGCAGAGATAGTAGCGCAGGCAGGTAAGCTTGGCGCAGTTACCATTTCTACTAATATGGCAGGACGAGGAACCGACATTATGCTCGGCGGCAATCCCGAGTATCTCGCTAAAACCGAGATGCGTAAAATGGGCATAGACGAGGAGCTTATCGCGCTTTCCACCGGTAGCTCTGTTACCGATAATGAAGAAATTCTGAATGCGAGAAAGACCTTTTCAGAGCTGTATGAAAAGTACAAGGAGCAGATAAAGCCCGAGGCTGAAAAGGTACGCGAGGCGGGCGGACTGTTTATTCTCGGTACCGAGCGCCACGAGAGCCGCCGTATAGACAACCAGCTTCGCGGACGTTCAGGTCGTCAGGGCGATGCGGGCGAGTCAAAGTTCTATATTTCACTTGAAGACGACCTTATGCGACTGTTCGGCGGCGACCGCCTTTACAATATTGTAAACCGTCTTGGACTTGACGAGGACACGCCTATTGACGTTCAACTTCTCTCGGACAATATTGAGTCGGCGCAAAAGCGTATTGAGGACCAGAACTTTAACAGACGTAAGAACGTGCTGACATACGATGATGTTATGAATCAGCAGCGAGAGGTTATTTACAAGCAGCGCCGTGATGTGCTTGAGGGAAACGACATCAGCGGAATGGTACGCGGCTGGGTTGACAGCGTTATAGGCGACAGGGTTATGTCCTTTGTCGATGTGGAAAGCGGCGAGTATAATTACAGCGCGCTTCTTTCAAACTTCGCAGGCGCGCTCCTGAAATCCGAAAGCAGTGAAGAAGCAATACGCGCAATGAGTGCCGAGGAGCTTTCAAAAAAGGCGTGCGCCGCTGCTGACAGGCTTTATGAAAACCGCGAGCAGCTCTGGAAGGATGCCGGAATTGATATGCGCGAGATTGAGCGCACACTGCTTCTTAGAGCAGTCGATACCAAGTGGATGGACCATCTTGATGCTATGGACGACCTCAAGGGCAGCATAGGTCTTAACGCATATGCACAGCGTAATCCCGTTACCGAGTACCGTCTTGTAGGCGCGGATATGTTTGATGCGATGGTTGAGGATATAAAGGAAACTACGGTGCTCAGCGTACTTTCCACAGTTCCGCGCTCTGCTGCACCTATTGAGCGCAAACAGGTAGCAAAGCCGCTTGTCGAGGGCTTTGCAGGCGGTAAGGTGCCGCAGAAAAAAGTTCCGGTACGCAAGGAGGCTAAGGTCGGCAGAAATGATCCTTGTCCCTGTGGCAGCGGTAAAAAGTACAAGAAGTGCTGCGGTGCAAACGAGAATTAAAATGACGGAGAGCAACTTATGAAGAAAAACGGAATAATAAGGTTCGGTTTGCTTGTCATAGGCTTCATATTCTTTGCAAATCCTAACGTAAGTATATTTGATGTTTTACCCGACTGTATAGGCTGTGCATTTATAATTGCCGCTATCTTTAAACTTGGCGACGTTTCGGCGGAGATGGGTGATGCGCGCTCAGCGTTTCACACTCTTTTGTGGATAAATCTGTCGAAACTGCCCGCGCTTGTTTTACTGCTTTGGGTAACGGGTGTGAATGTCGGCGAAGATACGATGTGGCTGCTTTTCGCCTTTTGCTATTCGGTGGCAGAGACGGTGTTCGGCATACGTGCGTTTACCCTGCTTTTCGACGGGTTTGCTTATCTCGGCACGAGGTGCGAGGGCGGCGACTTTGTGTTCGCAAGGCTGGTGCGCCCCGAACAGGTAATTAAAAGAGGTAGAAATAAGGGTAAGATACGCCCTGCGAAATACCGCAGGCTTGAGAGCATTTCTCGCTTTAACGCAGTATTTATAGGCATAAAGACATTGCTCTGCACGCTTCCTGAATTTGCGCTGCTCTCCTCGCAGGATACTTTAGGATATGTCACCGCCGAGGGGATGACACTGTATAGCTTCCGTCCGCTGCTGATAGTTCTCGCCGCCATTACAACACTTGTTCTTGGAATAGTTTGGCTGTGCAGAACTCTCGGCTATATGAAGTATCTTTCAGGGCATAAAGATTTCTTTGCCTCACTCTTTGACGAGTACAACTCTCTGGTAAAAGCACGTAAAGGAATTTTCGCTATGCGCCGCACTCATATCTTTGCGGTGCTCGTGAGCGCTGCGGCACTCTTCTCGGTGGACTTTTATCTTGATGAGATAAACTTTATCCCCGATTTTGTTGCGGCATTACTTCTTTTTGCAGCGGCAACGGTTATTTCAAACCAGATAGGCGGCACAAAATGGCTGAAAGCGGCATCGCTTGCATACCTTGTTTCTTCTCTTGTTACTTTTGTTGCTATGATAAGATTCAAGAGCGAGTATTCTTATGCCGCGGTTCATAAAATAGAGCGCGCAAGAGCACTTTACATACCGTATGCTGTTTCAAACGCTCTTACGCAGGTGTTTTTTGTAATTGCCTTTTTCGCACTTGCCTCTGTTATTATGAGGATAGTGCGCGCACATACAGGAATTAACACGCTTACAGGAACTTCAAGCAGCTCAAAGCCGCTTGAGAAGGTGTATTTTGCGCGTACCGTTCGCCTGCGCATTTTCAGCCTGCTTGCGGGTATTATGAGCAGTCTTTATTTCTACTTCGTAGTTGATGTGAAGACGGTTGCTTTGCGTAATGACGGCTATGGCACAGGAGGATATCTGTACTTCCCGAAGTTTGAGATAGTATGGATGGTTGATTTTGCAGTTGCGATGATATTCGCCGTTTTCACCTGCAACCTTGTCTATGACCTGCTTTCTGAGGTAAGATATAAGTATAAATATGAATGAAAAGAGGTCGGCTGTGCCGACCTCTTTTTTACATTTCATCGGTATACTGATTTTTATACCCCTCGCCGAAGATTTCCGTAGCGCTTGAAATTATCATAAACGCGTTTGCATCCGTATCTTTTACGATTTCGCGTATTTTGGGAAAGGTATGCTTTTTAGCCGCGCAGAGAAGCACCTGCTTTTTCTTTTTTGTATACGCGCCCTCTCCCGAAAGCAGGGTAACGCCTATGCGCACATCGGCAAGGATTTTTTCGGTAATCTCTTCGTGCATATCGCTGATAATGAAAATCAGCTTTGCGCTGTCGCCTCCGTAAAGTACTTTGTCAAGGATAAAGCTTGCAATTGTTATCGCTATAGCCGAGTATACCGCAAGCTCAAATTCGCCAAAGGCGAAAAAGGTTGCAATAACCACGACGATGTTCATAAGGAGTGACATGCTGCCCGTTCTTATATGGCGGTATTTCTGCCTTAAAAACTTGATTACGATATCGGCACCGCCCGTGCTTCCGCCCGCGCGAAAGACAAGCCCGACACCCACCGCATCAAGCAGAGCACCGCACAGAGCCACTACGATAAGGTCGTCCGAGAGCGGCTGGAGCTTCAGCGAAAAGGGTTCAAGCAGGTCCATCATAAGCGAAGAGGAAACAGTAGCATAAATCGTGAGTGCAACAAATTTTTTGCCAAAGCGCAGCCACGCAAAAACAAGCAGAGGTATATTGAAAAACAGTATAACCGTACCTGTCGTTATTGCGGGAAACAGATTGCTGATAATAACTGCAAAGCCCGTAATGCCGCCGGGGGCAATACGCGCAGGATCATAGAAAAAGGCAACGGCGCAGGAAAAGGAAAATGCGCCAAGTGTGGCAAGTATAAAACTCTTAAGAAAAGCTTTCATAAAAACCTCACAAAATTGGTGTATTGAAAATAGTATAACAAAAAACAAACTTTTTTTCCATATAAACTGGAAAAAAAGATGCGACGATGTTATAATTATGGCGATTGGAGATGATATAATGTTTTGGTTTGTGCTTACCGTTGCTATAATTTTTGTGCTTGCCTTCGTGCTTGGATTCGTATGCAAAAAAATGTTCAATCTTGCGCTTGTACGCGGAGAAAAACTCGTTGGAGCCGATGGATTTCGTGAACAGCTTGACGGGCTTAAAGACGAGTGGGATGCGGGCAAGGTGCTTTTTGACTCGATTCCCAAAGAGGATCTGTGGATAGAGAGCTTTGACGGGCTTCGCTTGCACGGAACACTCCTTAAAAACGGTGACGGGAAAAAGGTTATTATTCAGGCGCACGGGTTTCGCTCTTCACCCATACACGACTTTGTCGCCATACTGCCGTATTTTTGGAACAAGGGCTTCAGTGTGCTTATGATAGACCACCGTTCTCACTGTGAAAGCGAAGGAAAGTTCATAACTTACGGAGTGCTTGAACGCTGCGATATGCGCGATTGGGTGTTCAAGGCAATTGAGGTTCTGGGAGAAGATATAGAAATAATTCTTCACGGTATTTCTATGGGAGCCTCCACCGTGCTTATGGCAAGTGTGCTCGACCTACCCGAAAATGTAAAGGGTATTATCGCAGACAGCGGCTTTACATCTCCGTATGATATTTTTGTCGAGGTGCTCGAACATTCCTTCCACGCAAATCCGTTTCCCATTCTCCCGATAACCGATATAATGGCGCAGTACAAGGCGAATTTCGGCTTCAAGGATGCCTCTACAATATCGGCAATGGAGGAAAACACTATTCCGGTGCTTTTTGTTCACGGAGAAGACGATGACTTCGTTCCAATAGAGATGAGCGAGGCGAATTTTGAAGTGTGCAAGGCGAAAAAAGAGTTTGTCCGTATCAAAGGCGCGCGGCACGCCTGCGGCTACGTCATTGACAAAGAAACCTGCACCGTGGCAATGGATAAGTTTATAGGCGAAATTATGCAATAAAATTTCATTTTAATGATAAATCCTGCAAAAACCCACTGTTTTGTACCTGAAACAATGGATTTTTTGCAGGATTTTTGTTGACTTCCTGCAAATGTTTTGCTATAATTACAGCAGTGTGGCTAATGCCATATTACATCACAGTAAGAGAGCGTGCAATATGAGAAAAGATTTGATTAAAGAGATAGAGGCGCTTATGCCTTCCTTCTCAAAAGGACAGAAAACGATTGCAAACTATCTCATCAACAATTATGACAAGGCGGCATATCTTACAGCATCAAAGCTCGGTAGAGAGGTTGGCGTGTCCGAGTCCACCGTTGTCAGATTCGCCATTGAACTTGGGTTTGACGGATATCCCGGTCTTCAGCACTCGCTTCAGGAGATAATCCGTACAAGACTTACTACCAAGCAGCGTATGGAGGTAGCAAACACCCGTATCGGTGACGGAGATATTATAAAGAACGTTATGGAGTCTGACATAGACAACATCCGCCGTACTATGGATGAAATTGACCATAAAGACTTCAGCGAAGCTGTAAAAAAGATAATTTCTGCGAAGAATATATACATTATCGGTATGCGCTCGTCAAGCTCGCTTGCAAGCTTCCTCGGACATTATTTCAGACTTATGTTTGAGAATGTCCGCCTCGTACAGACGACAAGCGGTAGTGAAATTTTTGAACAGATACTTCGTATTGATAATGACGATGTTATGATAGCGATAAGCTTTCCGCGATACAGTGCACGTCTTATCAATGCTGTAACCTATGCTAAAGAGCAGGGAACGCATATTGTCGCTGTCACAGACAGCAAGCAGTCCCCGATAGCGCCATATGCTGACCAGACACTTATCTGCCGCAGCGATATGGCATCTATAGTTGACTCTTTTGTTGCGCCCTTAAGCGTGCTCAATGCGCTTATCGTAGCGGTTGCAAAGGAGATGCAGACCGAGCTCAGCGACGTGTTTGACAAGCTTGAACGCATCTGGGATGAGTATAATGCATATGCGAAGGTACACGACTGATTTATGCGTATAGCGGTTATTGGCGCAGGAGCTGCCGGAATGATGGCTGCAGGACGTGCTGCTGAGCTTGGCGGCGATGTGAGCCTTTTTGAAAAGAATAAATTCAGCGGCAAGAAGCTGCGGATAACGGGTAAGGGAAGATGCAATGTCTGTAACGATTGCGATGTGCAGACGGTTATTGAGAACATTCCCACCAATCCGCGCTTTTTGTATGCAGCACTTAACAATTTTACCCCTGCCGATGTGAAGGCGTTTTTCACCGACCTTGGCGTGCCGCTGAAAACCGAGAGAGGAAACAGAGTTTTTCCCGTTTCGGACAAGGCGG
>JAZSKM010000042.1:0-1556 GCA_045534835.1 Eubacteriales bacterium
TTGATACCTCGAAAATCGAAAGAAGCGCCTCGCTTCTTATGCAGGGTAAGGTCGATTTTGAGTTCCGCACAACCCTTGTACGCGAGCTTCACACGGCTGACGATATAGAACAAATCGGCAAATGGCTCGCAGGCGGCGAAAAATACTATCTGCAGAGCTTCATAGACTCGGGCGATATCATCGAAAACGGTTTTTCAGCTTATTCCGAGGCAGAAACCGAGCAGCTTAAACAAATTTTATGCGCTTTTATACCGCTTGCACAAATAAGGAACTGAATAACTATATATTGTGCCGAATTTTTACATTTGCACAACATTTTGTAGTTCTCCTGTTGACAAAGTCTTTTGGTTATGTTAAGATATAGGCAAGCAAAATTCAGCAAAAAAGTTTTTTGCAAAAATCAACATAAAACGGGGCAAAATCCCGAAAAGTGAAAAAAACGGCTCATTCGTGACCGTTTTTTTCTGCGTTTATATGGATATTTTTGGTTTTTTTTGCTAATTTTTGCCTAATTTTTCCAGCTATCAAAGAACTTTATCAAAGGAGAACTTTTTATGTATACGGTCATCAAAAGAGACGGTAAGATAGTTGACTTCGACCTTACCAAAATTTCAGATGCGATATCCCTCGCGTTTGACGCGCAGGAGCGCAACTACAATCAGAACATCATCGACTTTTTAGCTCTTAAGGTTACTGCTGATTTTGAGCCTAAGATAAAGAATGAGCATATATCGGTTGAGGATATACAGGATAGCGTTGAGGCGGTACTCGTTCAGGCGGGATATGCAGACGTTGCCAAGGCTTATATTCTCTACCGCCGTCAGAGAGAGAAGCTCCGTAATATGAAATCCACCGTTCTTGACTACAAGGCGGTTGTAGATAGCTACGTTAAGGTTACCGACTGGAGAGTAAAGGAGAACTCCACCGTTACCTATTCCGTCGGAGGACTTATTCTCAACAACTCGGGTGCGATAACAGCAAACTATTGGCTCTCCGAGATATACGATGACGAGATTGCGAACGCACACAGAAATGCGGATATACATATTCACGACCTCTCGATGCTCACAGGCTACTGCGCAGGCTGGTCCTTGAAGCAGCTTATTCAGGAGGGACTCGGCGGCGTTACGGGTAAGATAACCTCCGCTCCCGCATCTCACCTCTCCACCCTCTGCAACCAGATGGTAAACTTCCTCGGTATAATGCAGAACGAGTGGGCAGGCGCACAGGCATTCTCCTCCTTTGATACCTATCTTGCTCCCTTTGTTAAGGTAGATAATCTCTCATACGATGCAGTAAAGAAGTGCATTGAGTCATTTATATACGGTGTTAACACTCCGTCTCGCTGGGGTACTCAGGCGCCCTTCTCCAACATCACTCTCGACTGGGTTGTTCCGAACGACCTCGCAGAGCTTCCCGCTATCGTAGGCGGTAAGGAAATGGACTTCAAGTACAAGGACTGCAAAAAGGAAATGGATATGATTAACAAGGCCTTCATCGAGACGATGATTGAGGGCGACGTTAACGGCCGCGGCTTCCAGTATCCTATTCCTACG
>JAZSKM010000025.1:0-4699 GCA_045534835.1 Eubacteriales bacterium
AAGATCCATGCCTGCATAAAGGAGAAGAAATACGGTGAGGAAACGCTCCTTAGAGTAACGCTGTACGGCTCGGTTTCTCCCTCGCTTGAGAACCTTTCAAGGCTTGAGGGGGCCGTGCGCGGAATATTTATGCTTGAGATAATCGACGAGACCTCGCCAACCTTTGACGGAGGTCTGCTTGAGCGGGATATGACGATGCGCGGCGAGCTTTACCGTGAGCTTTTGCCTGTGTTTGAGAGCGGAAGTGCAGAGGACAGAGCCTTAGCGGCGGCGGCACTGAAAATAGGACTTGCAGCACTCAGCGGAAGAAATATTACAGAATAAAGGAGAGGGAATATGAAAATAGAAAGAATACATATCGACTCCTTTATGGGTAAAAAGGATTTTACGCTTGAATTTTCATCGGGCATCAACATAATACGCGGCGACAACGAGAGCGGCAAAAGCTCGGTTGCCGAGTTTATTAAGTTTATACTTTACGGCGCATCCTCACGGCCGAGTAATGGCGAGATGAGCGAGCGCGCAAGATACCTTTCGTTTGGCGAAAGCTCGTTTGGCGGACAGATGGAGCTGAAATGCGCCAAAGGGCATTTCAGAATAGACCGCACGCTCACCTCTGCACAAAGCGGTTTCCGCGAGAGTCTTACCATTACCGACCTTGATAAGAAGACTACTGTTTTCAAAGGTGAAAACGCAGGCGAGGCACTGCTTTCGCTGCCTGCGGAGGTTTTTGAAAAGGCTGCATATATTTCTCAGGAAAACGAGGGGTATACGGGCGGCAGTGAGCTTGGCAGTGCCATTGAAAATCTGCTTTTCGCGGCAGACGAAACGGTAAGCACCGACAAGGCACTCAAAAAGCTTGATGCACTGCGTGTATCGCTTCTTCACAAGAATGGCAAGGGCGGTATGATATATACCCTTGCAGGTGAGCGCGAGGCGCTCCGCCAGCGGCTTTCAAAGGCGCTACAGGATAACAGTGAGATAATTGCAAAAGAGGGCAGTCTGCTTGACACCGAAAGCCGTATTTCAGAAAAGAAATCCGAGTACAATCAGTGCAAAAAGCTCTGCGAGCTTTATGACAACTATATTGCTTTTACAAAATTCAAGAAAAAGGACGAGCTTTTCGAGGAGAAAGCAAAGGTTGAAGGTGAGTTTTGCGAGCTTGAGAACACGTTTGACGGGTTTTCTCCGGACGGTGAGTATCTCGGCAGACTCCGCCTCACCGCAGAGCAGCTTCACGCGGCAAAGCAGTCCTGCGAGGATGCAACATCTTCGCTTGAGAGTGCAAGGCAGGCGCGTGCCGCCGCTGAGAACGCAGGTGCATTCGAGAACAGCGAAGCAAGCCTTGCAGATGCGGCAAAGCGCGCGAAAAATAGAGAAAAACTTGCTTCTTTTCTTAACATATTTGGAATAATCCTTATCTGCCTTTCGGTATTAGGAGCCGCGGCGGTCTATCTTATGAGGCAGGAGCCGGTGCTTTACGCAGCCGCGGCAGGTGCTTTCGCTGTGGGAATTAGCCTTGTCATTTTAAGCAAGGTTGTGAAAAAGCGGCTGCTTCATATCTTAGAGGACTTTGGCGTTGGCAGTGCCTATGCACTCACGGACAAGCTGCGTGAAGAAAACGATGCTCGCGAGCGCGCTGCCGAAAGACTTTCAAGGGCGCGTGAGGACGAGAGTGCTGCCGCAGCGCTTCTTTCAAGCGAGGAAGCACGTCTTGAAAAACTGAAAGAAGAGTTTTCCAAGGAGGCTGACCGCCTTAAAGGGGATGCTGCTGACAGCGAAGCGATTTTTGCGGCTGTTGAAAAATATATCTCCGAGCGTGAAAGGCTCGTCACAGAGAAAAAACTGCTTGCCGAGCGTATTGCCCAGCTTGAAAAGGATACCGCGGCATACGACCGCGAGGCTGTTGAAAAACTTCGCAGTGCCATAAACGACCTGACAGTTTTTGAAAAGCTGGACATAAATGAGTATCGTCGCAACCGCGACTTCTGCGAAAATGCGATAGCCGCACTTGAGATAAAGCGCGGTGAGCTTGAAAAAGCGCTTGCCGCACTTCATGCAACCGTAGAGGCTCATGCGCTTATCAGCGCGACACTTAGCGAGGTCGGGAAGAAAGAGGCGGCGGCAAAGGCGAAGTATAAGGCGGCAGAGCTTGCAATGCGCTCTATCGAGAACGCTTCACAGGGGCTTCGCACGCGCGTTTCGCCGCGGCTTGCAGAGTACGCAGGAAAAATTCTCAGCGTACTCACGGACGGAAGATATACCGAAATCGGTGTTGACAGTGAGATGAATATGACCTTTCTTGCAAAGGACGGCGCACACGATATAGCCTATCTTTCAAAGGGAACGCGCGAAAGTGCTTATTTTGCGCTTCGTCTTGCCTTGTGCGACCTTGTTTCCAAGGAGGAAAAGCTGACTCTCGTGCTTGACGAGAGCTTTGCCCACGCGGACAACGGGCGAACCAAGCAGTGCTTCAGGATACTCAGCGCGCTTGCCGCAGAGGGTACGCAGTCGATAGTTCTTGCCTGCCACGACCGCGAAGAAAAGATAGCAGAAAAGGTTTCTGTCGTCAATATAATCGAAATTTAAGCAAAAAAAGACATTATTTTGCAAAAACCTATTGCAAAATCGAAGGTATAGTAGTATAATAGCGTCAAATTTCATAATTTCTGTATGACGTTTGCAGGAAATTGCGGTTTTCCGCAGCCGAAGGAGTAACGCTCTCAGGTGTTCCGAAAGGAATGAGGACTGCAGGGCGACAGAACTTTGGAGAACCCCATTAAATTGGGTGCCGAAGGTGCAAAACGCGTAAGTGTGAATCTCTCAGGCAAAAGGACAAAGTTATTTCCCGTTTTTTACGGGGGTGTTTTGTTTGCTTAGCCGGACTGCGTTTTGCAGTCCGGCTTTATTATTTTTAAAGGAGATGTCTTAAAATGATTCTTGACAAAATTGCCGAAATAAACGGCAGTATCAATGGTGTGGTATGGGGTATTTTCGGTCTTGCACTTCTTATAGGCACCGGAATTATCGTAACCGCTTGCACAAAGTTTTTTCAGGTTTCCCACCTTGCTCTTTGGTGGAAGAATACCATCGGAAGCCTGTTTACCAAGGACGTTTTAAAGCACCGTAAGGAGAAGGGCGTTATTTCTCCCTTTCAGGCGCTTTGTACCGCTCTTGCAGCAACCGTAGGTACAGGTAACATCGCGGGTGTTGCAGCCGCTATATGCATAGGCGGTGCGGGTGCAGTTTTCTGGATGTGGGTTGCAGCCTTCTTCGGTATGATGACAAACTACGCAGAAAATGTTCTCGGTATCTATTTCAGACGTAAAAACAGCGAAGGCGAATGGTCGGGCGGTGCTATGTACTACCTGCGCGACGGTCTCGGCGGTTATAAGTACGAGGATGCTCACAGTAAAGCAAGTTTTAAGGGACTCGGCAAGATCCTCGCCGTTCTTTTCTGTATCTTTACTATGCTTGCTTCCTTCGGTATCGGCAGTATGGGCCAGGTAAATAAGATAGTTGCAAATGTTGCGGCTGCTTTTGACGTTAAAGCTCTGTCCTCTATCAACGTTTTCGGCGATATTTCTCTTTACAACGTTATTTTAGGCGTACTTGTTATGATCCTTACCGCTGTTATCACACTCGGCGGTGTTAAGAGAATTGCAAGCGTTGCGGAAAAGATAGTTCCTTTTATGGTTGCACTTTTTGTTATAGGAAGCGTTGTAATTATCGGCGTGAACTATCAGGCAATTATCCCCGCATTCAAAGCTATTTTTGTTAACGCATTTTCTCCCGAAGCCTTTGTCGGCGGCGGTATCGGCGGCGTTATTGTGGCTATGACCAACGGCTTTAAGCGCGGCGTGTTCTCTAACGAGGCAGGTCTCGGCTCTTCGGTTATGGTACACTCAAACTCCAGCGTAAAAGAGCCTGTTAAGCAGGGTATGTGGGGTATCTTTGAAGTGTTTGCGGATACGATGGTAGTTTGCACTATGACTGCTCTCGTTGTTCTTACCTCCGGCGGCCTTACCACAGGCGTATTCAATATCGAAACAGGTGAGCTCGCAGAAGGTCTTACCGATGCAACACTCGTTGCCGGTGCGTTCAACGCTGTTTTCTCTTGGGGTAATATCGGTCAGAAGTTTGTTGCAATTGCGATGTTCCTCTTTGCGTTTACCACCGTTCTCGGCTGGTCGCACTACGGCTCTAAGGCGTGGGAATACCTCTTTGGTGCAAAGACTACCTTTGTTTTCAGAATTATACACGTTTGCACCATTATTTTCGGCGCGGTTCTTACCTCCTCGCTCGCTTGGGACATTTCGGACACCTTCAACGGTCTTATGATGATCCCCAACCTTATCGGTGTACTCTTTATGATTCCACTTGTAGTAAAGATTACGAAGAACTATGTTGACAGAAAGGTTAAGAACAAGGACGTAAAGCCTATCCTTTCTTATGCCCCCGATATTCAGGCAGATATGGAAGAAGAGCTTGACTGAGCAAAATAAAAAAGATGCCGCAAGGCATCTTTTTTTGATAAATTATAGTTTATGGGAGTAATTACATCTCCCCGCAAGATCCTTCGACTACGCTCAGGATGACAAGCGGGGGCCCCTGCAAAGCGAAAACCCGACCTGTCATTCCGAGTTTATCGAGGAATCTCGGTCGGCGATGTTAGTATCATAAACTATAATTTATCTTA
>JAZSKM010000078.1:0-19362 GCA_045534835.1 Eubacteriales bacterium
GATGGTGCCCTGTGCCAGGAAGTCGATGCCCTCCAGCTTGCGGGCCTCTTCCTCAAAGACGCGGATGAACTCAGCGCCGTTATTCTTGCGCTTGCTCTCGGGCTCGGAAACGCCGGAGAGCTTATCGAGGAAGCGGTCAACAGCATCCACATAGATAAGGTTTGCGTCCATCTCGTCGCGGAAAACCTTAACCACTTCTTCCGGTTCACCCTTGCGGAGTAAGCCGTGATTTACGTGCACGCAAACAAGCTGTTTACCTATAGCCTTGATAAGAAGTGCCGCAACCACAGAAGAGTCAACACCGCCGCTGAGTGCAAGCAGTACCTTCTTCGAGCCGACCTGAGCACGAATTTCTTTTACCTGTTCGTCAATGAAAGCTTCTGCGAGTGCCTTTGTTGTGATGCGCTCCATACTTTCAGGTCTTACATTGCTCTGCATATTTATTTTCTCCTCTGTCAGTTAGTATAATTGTCGAAATAGCCCTGTACAAGTACAACAGGAGTACCCTTGTCGCCAGAACCGCTGGTCAGGTCGCAAAGCGAGCCTATAAGGTCGGTGAGCTGACGCGGAGTTGTTCCCTGCGATGCCATACTGCCCACAAGGTTGCCTTCCTTTTCGCGGATGCTCTTTGAAATAGCCTCCTTGAGCGCCTCGCCCGAAAGGTCCTTATAATCATTGTCTGCAAGGTACTTGAGCTTAAGCTCATTAGGAGTACCGATAAGACCGTCGGTAAAAGCAGGAGAAACTACCGGATCGGCAAGCTCCCAGATTTTTTCCTGAGGATCCTTAAAAGCACCGTCGCCATAAACCATAACCTCAACGTGCTTGCCTGTTGCATTAAGAATCTTCTCCTGAATATCGAGCACAAGCTGCTTACAGTCGCGTGGGAAGAGCTTTATCTTATCCTCTGTCGCCTTGTTCGAGCCGAGCAGACCGTATTTTTCGTTGCAGCCGCTGCCGTTCACGGGAGCGTTGAGAATTTCATCAAGATTCAACACAACCTTTGCACCGCCCGCCATAAGAATACGCTTGGTACGCGCTCTTGTATGGATAGAGCAGTTTATAACGTGATCCGTATATTCAAGAATTGCCTTAGGCTGATTTGCAAAAACAACCTCTATCTCTGCGCCGCACTCGCGGACTACATCAGAATAATACTGCACATAGTCAACACCTGTAAACTCGTGCTTGTTAACGCCGAACAGCTCACGGTACTTCGCCTCGGTGAGCACATCGGAATAAGGATTTATGCCTGCATCATCAAGCTTGTCCAATGACACAAGCTCGTTGCCGACCTCATCGGAGGGATATGCGAGCATAAGCACAACCTTTTTAACGCCCATAGCGATACCGCGAAGGCAAATAGCAAAACGGTTGCGTGAAAGGATAGGGAAAATTACGCCCACTGTTCCGCCGCCGAGTTTTGCGCGGACATCTGCCGCGATATCGTCAACGCTTGCATAGTTACCCTGTGCGCGGGCAACCACCGACTCGGTCACGGAAATTACATCTCTGTCGCGAAGCTCAAAGCCCTCTGACTCTGCCGCTTCAAGAACGCTATCCGAAACAATAGCCGCAAGGTCATCGCCCTCACGGATAATGGGGCATCTGATACCTCTCGATACCGTACCTACTTTTCTTTCTTTGTTTGCCATATTTAGCACCTATCTTCTATAAGTTTTTACTCTTCATTTTACTACTTTATCATTATTCCCGTCAATAGTTATGCGACAAAAATTTTGGAATTATGCGAATTTTTTTCTAAACTGTCAAATTTGACAGGAATATTTTAACCTTAAATACACCTTTTTATGTATATAGGGCGAACAATGTTCGCCCTATATTGCTTCCCCGTAGAAGATAGTTTCACACTTTGCACATACCGAAACCTCCTGCCCGTCAAGCTCCGCGCACATACTGCCTCCGAGGCTTTTAACGATTACCCGCAACGAGTCAATAAGCTCGCTTTCAACTGCGGCATACGCCGCAAGCGCCGCGCCCACCCCAGAAGAGGGAAGCTCCTCTCTGCCGCATCTCCATGAGCGCATAACAAGCGAGTTTTCACCCGACACGGCGGCAAAATGCAGATCAATGCTCTCACCGTAGAACAGCACCTCGGAAAGTCTGGTGCAGACATCACGTATGGCGAGTTTTTTTAGCGATGCGGCGCTATCAAGTAAAAATACCGCGTGTTCACCGCAAAGATGATACAGACTCACCCGCGGATGCACCATACACGCGCGCAGCACCTCGCCGCGTATACCGTGATAATATTTAAGCTGCTCCATAGGCCGCGGCTTTATGCGCGGCAGTTCAAGCCAGGCACACAGCACTCTTTTGCCGAGGACAGACAATCTCACCGTGTAGATTTCTCCACCCATTTTCAGTCGGCTTGACTTCTTTTCACTATTCCCGTCATAAATATACTTCGCCGCTGCAACAAGCGCGCCTACTGACATTTTTTCTTCACTGCCGTCCGGCAAAAACAGCCTTATCGCTGCGCATTCTTCATCCTTCTCATTTATCAGGACAAGCCCGTCTGCGCCTATTCCCCTTCGTCTGTCAAGCAGCCTCAGCGCAAGCGCACTGCCCTCTGTAACAGTGTCGGCGCACAGCAAAAAGTCGCTTCCTGTTGTATGGATTTTTGTAATTTGCATATATCTCACCCTTTCCATACAAGTGTATGAAAAGGGGGGAGATAAAATGAAGCGTTTTCATCTTGCATCCCTGTACTTTTTAGGGGACATACCGAAACGGTCGGCAAAAATTTTGTGAAAATAGCTTATATTGTTGTATCCTACGCTTTCTGCAATGTCTATGACCTTGATACCCGTGTTTGAGAGCAGATACGCCGCCTGCGAAAGCCGCTTTTCCTGCAAAAGCTCCGTATATGTCCTGCCTGTCCTGCGCCTTATCTCTCGGGAGAGCCAATACAAATCGTAATGCAGCATATCGGCTATCTTTGAAAGGCTGCCGTCCGTATAATTCTCCTCAATGTACTTCAGCACTCGCGCAATAACGCTCTGCTCCTTATCCGCAAACCCCCGTCTGTCAGAATGGTTTATAAACTGAAGCAGGAGCAATCCCATAGTGAACTCATTTATCTTTCGCTTATTCGGGGTATCATAAACAAGCGTATAAATAAGGTTCTCAAGGAGATTGTGAATAGTCGGAATTTTGCCTGTTTTAAAATGCAAAAATCCGTCGGTGTCCTCTCGTCCTGCTATGCAATCGATAATAAAACGCCTAAGCGGGGTTTCTTCCTCGTCAAGCATCTCAAGCGCCTTGTCAAAAAACTGCGGCAGGATTATAAAGTTTATTGCTATATCGTTTTCACCCGCCGGCAGTATTTCCTGAACGGCGTGCTGATTTAAAATAAGCACCTCTCCCTCGGAAAGCAGGACACTTTCCCCGTTTATAATATGCTCGGTTGAGCCCTTGCACATATACACCATCTCAATATAATCGTGGCTATGCCTTGGGAAATGTACAAATCGGGTGTGCGGACGGATACTGATAAGCTTGCCGACCTCAAGCAGTTTTTTAGCATTTATAATGCTTTTTCCGCTCTCCATATAACGGCCTCGATCAATCTCTTTTCCGTCAAGAATAGCCTTTTCTTCCTCAGTAACCGTCATAAGACGTTCAAGAATCTCCTGTCGCATATACCTCACCTCGTATATAATTATAACCTGACAAAATCATTTTTTCAAGTGCAAATAAGGTTACTTTTTCAGTTAAAACAGGTCTCTTGAAAAACAGGTATAATCATGCTATAATAGGATTATCGAAAGGGGTGTTTATTTTGTCATACTATCTTGCAATTGACATCGGTGCTTCGTCTGGCAGACACATTCTCGGAAGCATCCTTGACGGAAAACTTATGCTCGAAGAAATCTACCGTTTTGAAAACGGTATGAAAAACAGTGAAGACGGACTTGTATGGGACATTGAAGCACTTACAAGCGAGGTCATAAACGGTATTGCAAAATGCAAGGAGCTTGGAAAAATACCTACATCTGTCGCTATCGACACTTGGGGTGTTGACTATGTTCTCCTCGATGAAAACAAAAAGGAAATTCTCCCCGTATATGCATACCGCAATTCAAGACTCAACGGCATTCAGGATCTGCCTGATTTTCCGTTCACCTTTAATGAACTTTATTCAAAGTGCGGTATTCAGAGAATGGAATTTAACACCGTATATCAGCTTTACTGCGATGCAAAATGCGGCAGAGCGGCACGGGGAAAGCATTTTCTTATGATACCCGACTATCTTTCATACCGTCTTACCGGCGTTATGAAAAACGAATATACAGTAGCATCAACCTCTTCTATGGTAAATACAAAAACAAAAGAGTGGGATAGCGAGATAATCGAAAGGCTCGGACTTAACCCTGAGATGTTCCTTCCGCTGTCCCTTCCGGGAAGCGTTATCGGTGCTTTTTGCGATGAGGTTGCAAAAAAGGTTGGATTTACTTCAACGGTAGTTTTGGCCCCAAGCCACGACACGGCATCCGCCGTTGCCGCTTGCCCCATAAATGACAAAAGTGCATTTATTTCCTCGGGCACCTGGAGTATTTTCGGCACGGAAAACACCTTCCCCGTTACAAGCGATGAAGCGAGAGAAGAAAACTTCTCAAACGAAGGCGGAATCGAATACCGTTACAGATTTCTCAAGAACATTATGGGAATGTGGCTCTTCCAGAGCGTACGCCGCAATGTTGACAAGAAATATACATATGATGAAATGATGCATATGGCTATGGAGAGCAGCTTTGACAAGGTAATTGATGTCAACCACCCAAGTCTTACCGCACCCGAAAGTATGATTGATGCGGTAAACAGACTCGCAGGAGATGAAAATCTCCCCCTTTGCGACACGCTTTCCTGCTTGTACCACTCGCTTGCATCAATGTATGAAAAGTGTATAGTCAGCGCAGAAAAAATTGCTAAAAAGTCCATTGACAACATCTTTATTGTCGGAGGCGGCAGCAAGGATGCCTATCTCAACACCTTAACAGCAAGGTATACGGGTAAAAAAGTGTTTATAGGCCTCAGCGAAGCAACGGCTACCGGCAATATTGCAGCGCAAATTATGAGAGATAAAAACATCAGCATAGACGATGTAAGAGAAATAATCAAATCATCTTTTGATATTAGGGAGGCTGAAAATGTATAATTACGCAAAACAGGCGTATGCCAAGTTCGGTGTTGATACCGAAAAAGCGCTTGCATCGCTGAAAGACGTCACTGTTTCGGTACACTGCTGGCAGTGCGATGACGTTATTGGTTTTGACAGCGGCGAAGAGCTGTCCGGAGGCATCCAGACAACCGGCAACTATCCGGGAAGAGCAACCACACCTGAAGAGCTTATGGCAGACCTCGACAAAGCCTTTGAGCTTATGCCGGGCAAAAAGAAGCTTAATCTTCACGCTTCATACGCAATCTTAGACGGCGAAAAGGTTGGAAGAGATGCCCTTGAGCCGCGCCATTTTGCAAAATGGGTGGAATTTGCAAAGAAAAGAAATATGGGCCTTGACTTTAACCCAACCTTCTTTGCACATCCGATGGTAAAGGACGGTCTTACACTTTCTTCTCCCGACAGCGAGGTACGCGCTTACTGGATAAAGCACGGCAAGGCTTGCCTTAAAATAGCCGAATACTTTGCAAACGAGACCGGTATTCCCTGCGTAATAAACTTCTGGATTCCTGACGGATACAAGGATATTCCCGCAGACCGTATGGGACCGAGAAAAAGATTCAAGGAGTCGCTTGATGAAATCCTTTCGGTACCCTACGACAAATCCAAGGTTTATGTTACACTTGAGTCAAAGGTTTTCGGCATCGGCGTCGAAAGCTATACCGTAGGCTCGGCAGAATTCTGCCTCAGCTACTCCGATTACAAGGGCATTACTCCGCTTATGGACAACGGTCACTATCACCCGACCGAGGTAGTTTCGGACAAGATTTCCTCACTTCTCCTCTTCAATGAGAAAATAGCGCTTCACGTTACGCGCCCTGTCCGCTGGGACAGCGACCACGTTGTTCTCTTTGATGATGAAACCAAGGAAATTATGAAAGAGATCGTACGCAATGATGCGCTTGACCGCGTGTTTATCGCAACCGACTA
This sequence comes from Eubacteriales bacterium, assembly GCA_045534835.1. Classification (GTDB taxonomy): domain Bacteria; phylum Bacillota; class Clostridia; order Oscillospirales; family CAG-272; genus UMGS902. The sequence goes on from JAZSKM010000078.1 coordinate 6,134, forward strand.
TTTCGATGCATCAATCAACCGTGTTTCTGCGCTGGTAACCGGTGTAAGAAACGTAGAAAAGGCACTGCTCTTCGCACTTCTTCAGCCGAACGAAAAGATGCTTTCTCTCCAGAACGATGGCAATATGACCGAACTTATGGTGCTGAGCGAAGAAATGAAGACAGCGCCCCTTGGCATAGTATGGGAGGAATATCTCCGCCGCGAAAATGTTGAAAACGACTTTCTCAGCGCGGTAAAAGAATACGAAAAAGAAGTTTTGAGCAAAAGATAACGATATCAAAACATAAAAAACTTGCAAAGGTTTGATGAACCTTTGCAAGTTTTTTTGTTTTATCTTACTCCGAAGAGCAGGTCGCTGTAGGTCGGGAAAGGCCAGTACTCAGCCGAAGTGATAACCTCAAGCTTATCTGCGTACTCACGCGCCTCACGCATCTTTGGAAGAAGCACACTGCCGCAATACTTTGCGGTTGCCTCGTTGTCGCCGCAGGGCATATCCTCAAGCGCGCTTTCAAGGTCGAGTATCTTGCGATAAAGCCTGTCGGAATAATCGGAAAGCATATTGAGCGTATCAGTTTCGTAAACGCTTGCCTCGATACCGAGCGCTTTTTTGTTAAGAGCGTTAGCGCTAAGCTCTCCAATATATCCCTCGACTGCGGGAAGTATCTGCTTCTTAACCATATCGCTCATAGTCATCGCCTCAATGCCGATGGTCTTTGCATAGTTATCAAGCGAGATTTCCACACGGGAACGGATTTCCACCTCGGAAAGTATCTTGTGGTCGGTGAATACCTTAAGATTCTTCTCATCTGCAAAGTGCGGTACTGCATCAGGCACGGTCCTGTAGTTCGGCAGACCGCGGCGCTCAGCCTCCTTCTGCCACTCATCCGAATAACCGTCGCCGTTGAATATAACCTTTTTGTGATTGCCGTAAATGCGCTTTACAATATTATGTACTTCAACATCAAAGTCGGGCGCTGCTTCAAGAATATCCGCAATCTGCCTCAGCGCCTCTGCAACGGCGGTGTTGAGAATGATATTAGGGTCAGCAATATTCAGCGATGCGCCAAGCATACGGAACTCAAACTTGTTACCCGTGAAAGCAAAAGGCGAAGTGCGGTTACGGTCGGTATTATCCATCGGGAAATCGGGGAGAACGCTCGCGCCGATTTTCATAACGCTGCCGCCCTTGCCCTCGTAAGGCTTTTCAGCCTCGATGCAATCGAGGATTTCGGTAAGCTCGCTGCCGAGGAAAACCGAAACTATCGCAGGAGGAGCCTCGGAGGAGCCAAGACGGTGGTCGTTACCCGCAGTAGCGACAGAAATTCGAAGCAGGTCGCCAAACTCGTCAACAGCCTTGATAACAGCCGAGAGGAAGAGCAAAAACTGCGCGTTGTCTGCGGGCGAAGCACCGGGGGAAAGCAGATTCTTGCCCGTATTTGTAGAAATCGAGAAGTTGTTGTGCTTACCGCTGCCGTTCACACCCTCAAAGGGCTTTTCGTGGAGCAGGCATACAAGACCGTGTCTTGTAGCAACCTTCTTCATTATTTCCATCGTAAGTTGATTGTGGTCGTTTGCAATATTGGTAGTGGTAAATATGGGGGCAAGCTCGTGCTGAGAGGGCGCGGTTTCATTATGCTGAGTCTTTGCAAGTATGCCGAACTTCCACAGCTCGTCGTTAAGGTCCTCCATAAACGCCTTTACACGCGGCTTGATAGCGCCGAAATAGTGCGCCTCCATCTCCTGTCCGCGAGGGGGCTTCGCACCGAAAAGTGTACGTCCGCAAAGGCGGAGATCCTCGCGCACATCGTACATTTCCTTATCTATGAGAAAATATTCCTGCTCTGCACCGACAGTCGTACGCACGCTCGTAACATCAGTCCTGCCAAAAAGACGAAGCACGCGGAGCGCCTGCACGTTTATTGCCTCCATAGAGCGAAGCAACGGTGCCTTTTTGTCAAGCACCTGTCCGCCGTAGGAGCAGAATGCGGTAGGAATACAGAGAGTCTTTTCCTTGATAAACGCATACGATGTAGGGTCCCACGCGGTATATCCGCGCGCCTCAAAGGTTGCGCGAAGACCGCCCGACGGGAAAGACGATGCATCGCTCTCGCCGCGGATAAGGCTCTTACCGCTGAGCTCCATAACAACGCTGTCGCCAAGCGGCTCTATAAAGCTGTCGTGTTTTTCCGCAGTGATGCCGGTGAGCGGCTGGAACCAGTGTGTATAGTGAGTAGCGCCGTGTTCAAGCGCCCACTCCTTCATAGCGTTTGCAACAACGTTTGCAACGTCTATCTGGAGCGGTGCATCCTCGTCAATAGTCTTTTTTAGCGACTTGTAGATGTCCTTAGGCAATTTCGCCTTCATAACCTTGTCATTAAAGACAAGCGAGCCAAAAAGCTCCGGAATTCTATCGGGATTTTCCAACATATCTGTTCCCCTTCTCTTTTTTACTGTTTATAATGCGATTATAGCAGAGGAAACCGGACTTTGCAAGAAAAATAAAGTAAATATTAAGAAAATACAGCTTAATATGACAGTGCAACAACAGTGCAACAAAATATTTTCTCGCTCCATTGATTTTTTTAAAACAAAATGATACCATATAATTGTTAAACAATTCAACAATTGAAAGGAAAAAGAGATGCTGAAAAGATTTTTAACGCTTGCAATAGCCCTTTTCACAGCGGCTATACTTTCTCTTGGCATATATGCTGCCGAGGTCACTGTAAACTCATCTACTAACCTACAGGCGGCAATCACCGCGCTTAAAGGCCAGGGCGGCACCGTCATTATAGGTGAGGAAACAACCGTAAAAGGTGATGTGACTATCCCTGAGCAGTCGGGCAACCTTACCTTCACGGGTAAAGCGCTCACTCTCTCTGGCAATCTGTCTTTCGAGAAGAATACCAACAGCAACACAATAACCTTTGACCTGCCTATAAATGTTACGGGCCGCTCTGCCGCAAAAATTTTCGGCGGCTTCAACTCGGTTGTTTTTTCTAAGAATTTCACCGTTACAGGTCCTCTTGACTTTTACGGCGGCGTAAAAACTCACGAGACCGAGGGTGGCACCGCCGCAACTAACGCAAATGAAACCAGAATGAATGAAGCGGCAATTGCCACGCTTCCTTATTCGATTACCGTAAACGGCGGTACTTTCGGCGTGTTTGCAGGCGGTAACTACCGTGCGACCTACAGCGCAATGCTTGGAAGCATAGCGGCTCCTATTGACATCACCATAAACGGCGGTACCTTCGGAAACGAGGTTTCCTTCACCGCAGACTCAGCATTGAAGCTTGACGGCGCATTCTCGATTTCGGGTATGTCTATTCTCGCTGATAACGCAACCCTCACAATAAACGGCGGTACCTTTGGCTGCCCTATCTATGCGCAAGGGTATATAGGTCAGACCTCCGTCCGCACAAGCGGCGACTCTCAGGTCACAAACTCGGATGCTAAATATTATGCCGCAGACGGCGATATTAAAATCAACATTAAGGGTGGCACCTTTAACGGCTGTGAGATAAGCGCAACGCAAAATGCCGCAACCTACTCCCAGCTTCTCCGCGGCAACTACACTTTAACCGTTGACAAAAAGGCAAGCCTTGCAGACGGTATTGTTCTTGATGCCACTCAGGTAAAGGCATACGAAGGCGGAAATACAAAGGCATCGCTCACCTACCCCTCGGGTGCAAAGGTTACCATAAAACGCTTTGACACAGTAAACGGCAAGGCGCAGAAATACGAGGAACCTCTCCGTATCGCATTTATCGGCGACTCTATTACACAGGGCTCTAATGCGTATGTCGGAACCGTGCTTTCATATGAAACCAAATCCTATCCCGCACAGTTCCTTGAAAAAATGGTTGCAAACGGCAAGGACGTTGTAGTATCCAACTACGGCTGCAGCTCGACAAGAATTATGAACTACGACGATTTCGGCTACAGCCTCGGTCTTGCATACACCCTTTCAATGAAGGAGACCGATGCCGACTATGTAGTAGTGGCCCTTGGCACAAACGACTCTCTTGCCTGCACGTATACATACGGTATGAAGGACCGCTTTATCGAAGAATATACAGAGTTTATAAGCGGATATGAGGCGCTCCCCGACACGGATATGGTATATGGCACAAGCGCTATCTACCGTAACTCAAGAGATGTTGCGGCAGTTGCTGTACGCGGTTTGCAGGAAAAAGTGTTTGAAAGCCTTGTTGCAAGCGGCAAAAAATGCACCTACATCGACCTGTATGCACTCCTGCTCGAGCCTGCGCTTAACGACAAGCTGCTTGCAAGCGACCTGCTCCATCCTCACGCAGACGGCTATACTATCTACGCAGACCGCCTGTATGATGCACTTGTCAACAAGGTTTACGGCATAGACAACTTTGAGATGACCGATGTATATGTTAAAGCAGCGGCATCTATCATAGGTGAGGGAACCAAAACATCTCCCACAAACAGCCTTGCAGTTGCGTTTGGCAAAGCGGCTTCCGAGGCTACCGTTCATATTTCGGGTACATATAACTATAGCAAATTTGACGATAACAGCTGCGCGTTTCTCACCCCTACAAGCGTAGACAAGCTCACTATTAAAGGTGAGGGCGAGGGTGCGGTGCTTAAGCTCTCAACAAAATATATTTTTATAAACGGTGACGTTACCTTTGATAACATCACTATTGAAAGCTCTGCTTCCCCTCTCCACATTATCGCAGGATACAATAACGTAACCTTTACCGACTCGTTCAAGTGTAATGATGTAGTTTTAGTCGCAGGCTTTGTGACCTACGGTGAAAACAAGACAAATCCGCTGTATAACAGCCGCGAGTCTGTCTGCTCGGACAAGGACTGCACAATCAATATAAACGGCGGTAATTTCTCTGCATTTTTCGGCGGTAATATGACCGGTGTAGGCCGCGCAGATGCTCTTTTTGGCACATACGGCGGCAACCTCACCGTAAATATCGGCAAGAATGCGACAGTCACCGACAAAGACAATAACAGCGGTGCATGCGGGCAGAATTACCTCACTGGCAGCATCACTATGAACGTTTCCTCCTGGGCTAAAGACAAGGTGCTTCGCGAATACGCGCCCGTAGGTACAAGCAAAGAAGCAAGGGCTATTGACATCACTAAAAATACAGGCAAGGTCACAGTAAATGTGACAGACGGCGCGAGTGTTCTGTTCTCTCCCCTTGGCGACTTGAACTCTGACGGAGTAATCGGTGTTGGAGATGCACTCAGGATGCTGAAGTGCATAAAGGACGGTAAACAGTCATCCTATAACCAGAACTTCTACGGTCTTTCCACTCTCTTCACCGAAGAAAATGCGAAAGCGATTATCAAAAATACAGTAAAATAGAACAAAATGTGTCAGCCTTTGGCTGACACATTTTTTCTTTTATATCATTGAAAGTCTTTGCATTTCGGCTTTAATTTTCTTCTTTGTTTCCTCTTTGATTTCCGACATAGGCAGGCGCAGTTCACCGCTCGCAAGTTCAAGTAGCTGCATTGCATATTTTACGGGTGCAGGATTTGTTTCAGCGAACAAAAGCTCAATAAGATGCGCATACCTATGCGCAAGCTTTTGCGAGGTAACAAAGTCGCCGTTAAGCGCGGCACGCGCCATCGCTGCCGCCTCGGCAGGAGCGATATTGGACAGCACGGATATCACGCCCCTGCCGCCGACAGAAATCACTGGAAGCACCATATCATCATTTCCGCTGTAAAGTGCAAGGTCGCTTTCTCCCGCAAGGCGCGTTATTTTAGTGAAGTTTGCACTCGCCTCTTTCACGGCGCAGATGTTCTCTATTTTGGAAAGCTCTGTATACTGCTCGAGGCAAAGGTCAACGCCGGTACGCGACGGAACATTGTATAGAATTATCGGCGTACCTGCCGCCGCATCCGCCACGCGTTTGAAATGTTCAATAACACCGCTGTACGTACCCTTGTTGCAATACGGTGTTATCACAAGCAGTGCATCGGCACCGAGATATACTGCATCCCTGCAATATGTACACGCGGTATCGGTGCTTGCACTGCCGCAGCCCACTATCACTGGCTTTGTCCCCGCCTTTTCCTTTGTGACGGAAATAAGCTGTTTTCTCTCAGCGCGCGTGAGCGTTGCTGACTCGCCCGTTGTTCCCGCCACGCAGAGCGCGTCTATACCCATATCTGTCTGCCACTCGACAAGCCGCGAAAAGGCGACAATGTCGATTTCGCCGTCTGCAAACGGGGTTGCAAGCGCCGTAGCCACGCCTGTAAAGGGAACTTTTTTAGAATTATATGTATCCATATCTACACTCCACTTGAAATTATCTGAATTTCGTACTATAATGGTACTAATAATAAAATATGTACTTTCCCCGAAAGCGAAACTTATATGATAACGAATGAACGTATAAAGACAGACCTTCGCCGCAGCGATTTTTATTATGACCTGCCCGAAAGTCAGATAGCACAGACTCCGACCGAAAAGCGCGATAACTCCCGCCTGCTTGTAATCGACCGAGGTAGCGGCGAGCTTTGCCACAAGCATTTTTACGATATCGTCGATTTCATTCGCCCCGAGGACGTGCTTGTAGTCAACAACTCAAAGGTAATTCCCGCACGCATTTTTGGGACTGACGTTGAAAAAAGCGACCGTGTGGTGGAATTTCTGCTTCTCCGCCGACACGGCGACAGAGCGTGGGAAACGCTCGTGCGCCCCGGCAAAAAGGCTAAAATCGGCAAAAAATTCTCATTTGGCGACGGGATTCTCACGGGTGAGATAACCGACATTGTCGAAGAGGGCAACCGCCTTATCACCTTTTCACTCGGCTCTGCCGACATATATTCGGTGCTTGAAAAGATCGGCAATATGCCTCTGCCGCCCTATATCACTGAAAAGCTAAGCGACAGCAGCCGATATCAGACAGTGTATGCAAAAACAGAGGGCAGTGCCGCAGCTCCTACTGCAGGTCTGCATTTTACAGAAGAGCTTCTTGAAAAAATCAAGGCTAAGGGCACTGCTGTAGTCCCCGTTATGCTACACGTAGGCCTTGGCACCTTCCGCCCTGTAAAAGAAGATAAAGTAAACGACCATATTATGCACAGCGAATATTTCTCAATAAGCCGCGAGAGCGCAGAGGAAATAAACCGCCGCCGCGAAAACGGAGGCAGAGTTATCGCTGTAGGCACTACCTCCTGCCGTGTACTTGAAAGCGTTGCAAAGAGCGACGGCAGACTGACAGAAATGTCCGGCGACACGGGCATTTTCATTTATCCCGGTTACAAGTTCAAGGCGGTTGATGCGCTGATTACAAACTTTCATCTCCCCGAAAGCACCTTGCTTATGCTTGTGAGCGCATTTTACAGCCGCGAAAAAATGCTTGAAGCATATAACACCGCCGTGAAAGAAAACTACCGCTTCTTCTCATTCGGTGATGCGATGATTATTTTATAAACAGGAAGTAACATTATGCAAAGAATACTTGGTGTAGACTACGGCGATGTGCGCACGGGGCTCGCCCTATCTGATGCAAACCGCTTTTTAGCAAGCGGTATCGGCACTATACAGATGGGCGGTATGCGCGCCACGGCAAAAAAGGTGGCAGAGGTGGCAGACACAAACAATGTAGGTATAATTGTTATCGGTCTGCCGAAAAATATGGACGGAAGCGAGGGCGCAAGCGCAGATAAAATACGCGCATTTGCAGAGCTTCTTTCCCCTATGACTTCAGCCGAGATAGTTTTTCTTGACGAGCGCGTTTCTACAATGGCTGCGCACCGCATACTCAATATGACCGACACGCGCGGCGCAAAGCGTAAAAGCGTGGTTGACACGCTTTCTGCAGAAATCATTTTGCAGAATTACCTCGACAAAAATTCAAAATAATTTCTATCCGGCTTCATAAAAAATTCACATTTGTATTCTATACTGTAAACATAAATCCAAAACCACGGAGGTTTTCAAAATGGAAGAATTCAAGTTCAATTCCGAGAGTAGCTATTCTCATACGGGCGAACGTACGGGCGCAAAACCTATAACATTAGCTTTCAAGAAAGAGGCTGCTGATAATATAACCCAAAAAAGAAGCAAAAAAAACGGTGCTAAGTTTTTCAAAACGCTTCTTTGCGCCATTTTGATAGTCGGCGTATCCTTTGCAAGCGGAGCGTTTGGCGCGTATATAGTAAATGAAAACGCTATGCCTGAAGAATCGGAGAATGCCCCTACCCTTTCCACCAACACCGAGGCAAAGCCCTCTGCATTTTTCACAACAGGTTCAACCTCATCTACAACCTACGCAACCGTTGCGGCTAAAACCAAGCCCTGCGTTGTGGAAATAACCACCGAAATGGCTACCGGCGGCTCGTACTTCCAGCAGTTTATCACGAGCGGCGCGGGAAGCGGCGTTATCATCTCCTCTGACGGATATATCATCACCAACAATCACGTTATTGACGGCGCGACCAAAATAACCGTGCGTCTCTCAAGCGGAAGCGAATATGCCGCTACCCTTGTCGGCGCGGACTCGCAGAGCGATGTCGCGGTAATAAAAATCGAAGAAATCGCACTTCCCTGTGCTGTTATTGGCGACAGTGACAAGCTCGCGGTGGGAGAAGAGGTGCTTGCCATAGGCAATCCTCTCGGCACTCTCGGCGGCAGCGTAACAAACGGTATTATCAGCGCGCTCGACCGTGAAATCACAATAGATGGACAGAAGATGAATCTTCTCCAAACCAATGCGGCTATAAATCCCGGCAACAGCGGTGGAGGTCTGTTCAATATGGACGGCAACCTTGTGGCAATAGTAAATGCCAAGTCCTCGGGAGAAACAATAGAGGGCCTCGGTTTTGCTATCCCGATAAACTACGCTTATGAAATCGCCAAGGACCTTATGGCTAACGGCTATGTCAGCGGTCGTCCCGCACTCGGCATTTCCTATATAGCTATTGACGATTATATGGACCTTATGCGCTATGGCGTTACCTCATACGGTATCTATGTTTATGACGGCGGCGAAACTCCGCTTGAAAACGGCGACCGTATCGTGAGATTCGGCGACTATGAGGTGTCAAGCACCGCTACCCTCAAGAGCGCAATTCAGAACTATACAGTAGGTGACACGGTAAGAATCACTGTAGTCCGCCGCGGTCAGTATGTAGACCTTGAGGTTACACTTATTGAAAGCAAGCCTGCAGAAACCAAAATAGAGCTTACAACCGAAAGCTAACACGCAAAAAGCCCCTTTAACAAGGGGCTTTTTGTGAATTGGAGAACAGTATGTATAAGATTTTAGTAGTAGACGACGAAGAAAAAATAAGAGAACTCATTGGAAAATACGCAAAGTTTGAGGGGCACTCGGTTGACTTTGCCGCAGACGGTATGGATGCGGTTGAAAAATGCCGTAGCAACACCTATGATGCGATAATTATGGACATTATGATGCCAAATCTCGACGGCTTTTCCGCCTGTCGTGAGATACGCAAGACCTCTGATGTACCGATACTTATGCTCTCCGCACGCGGCGAGGAATACGACAAGATAAACGGCTTTGAGCTTGGGGTTGACGACTATGTTGTAAAGCCCTTTTCGCCAAAGGAGCTTATGCTTCGCGTAGAGGCTATACTTAAACGTACACAAAAAACAGAGCCTGAGCAGAAGACGGACATATATAAGTCCGAGGGACTTGAAGTCAACTTTACCGCGCGCCGCGTGTATGTAAATGGCGATGAGGTAAACCTCTCGCCGAAGGAGTATGACCTGCTCTTCTTTATGATCAAGAACAAGGATATCGCCCTCTCGCGCGAAAAGCTTATAAACAAGGTGTGGGGATACGACTTTTTCGGCGGCGACCGCACCCTCGATACACATATCAAGCTGCTCCGTAAAAGCCTTGGCGAGTACAGCAAATATATAGTTACCCTGCGCGGCGTGGGATACAGGTACAGCGATGAACACTAAGATGCGTTCGGCGCGCCGCGCACCGAAAATGCGGGTAAAGCTATTTGTAAACATTATAGTTTTTGTCCTGATCGCAATCTTTCTGCTATGGGGACTGCAGCTTTTCCTGCTCGACTCATTTTATTTTCAGCTGGCAAAAAACAGAATGTCGGCAGCGGCAATAGAAATAACCGAGCTGCAAAAGAAGAGCCGCAACGACTTTTCGCAACAAATACACTCAATAGCACTTAACAACGAATTCTGTGTCAGCGTTTTTGGCTCTGACGGCAGGCTTATCACCGCGGCAGATGTCGGCGGTGGCTGTATGATACACAATATCAACGACACCTCGCTCAACGAGCTGTATCAAGAGGCGCTTGATAACGGCGGCGAATACCTTCACCGTGCAGAACTGAGAGATTTTCAAAGCAACATAAAGAACAATCATAAAGTAAAATACAGCGTGCGCGACCGCATTTTGTTTGTTTCCATTGCCCAAACGAGCAACGGTCCTATGATAATGATGTTTGATGCGGCTACAACTCCTGTAAGCATAATCAAGGCGGTGCTGACCGTTCAGCTTATATTTACAACGCTTGTGCTTTCGGTATTGTCAGCACTGATTGCCAATATTATAGCCAAGAATCTCTCTCAGCCGATAGCAGATGTAAACCGCGCGGCGAAAAAGCTTACACACGGTGAATACGACGTGAACTTTACAGGAGAGGGATACCGAGAGATATACGAGTTGTCCGAAACGCTCAATCGGACTGCAGATGACTTAAAGCGCACCGACCAGATGAAAAAGGACCTTATCGCAAATATTTCTCACGACCTGCGCACGCCTCTAACGCTCATTACGGGATATTGCGAAATGATGCGCGATATTGACGGCGAGAACACTCCGGAAAATATGCAGGTGGTAATTGATGAAGCCACGCGGATGTCCTCTCTCGTTAAGGACCTTATTGACCTCTCAAAATACGAAAGCGGTGCAGTGAAGCTTGAAAAAGAAAACGTAGACCTCGACTATCTCATAATAGAAACTGTCGAGAGATACAGAAAGCTTATGTCTGACGAGGGCTACACCTTTGAATACGAAAGTGTCGGTCCTACCTTTGTTCAGTGTGATAAAAAACGCATACTGCAGGTAATATACAACCTTATAAACAATGCCGCAAACTACGGCGGCGAGGATAAAATGGTTGTAATTCGCCTTGGCAAAGGCGAAAACGGGCGTAAACGCGTAGAGGTTATCGACCACGGCGCAGGAATAGCAAAAGAGGATCTGCCGTATATTTTTGACCGCTATTATAAGGTTGACAAGGTGCATAACCGCGCCGCGTCAGGTACGGGTATCGGACTTTCAATAGTCAAGAATATCCTTGAAAACCACGGCGCAGTTTACGGCATACAAAGCGAGACCGGCAAAGGCAGTATATTCTATTTTGAACTATAACAAAAAAGGCAAGTTTAAACTTGCCTTTTTGTTATGCCAAAGATATATGTCGGAAGCTTTTTAAGAAAAAACTCCTTAGCTTCAAAAATACAACACCGCTTCGCAATTTATCTTTCCGTCGGAGCGGACGGTCTTGAAGTAGCAAACATCGCCATCGTCCTTGCGGTAAACAGTAAGCTCCTCGCCAAACGGCGCTTCTGTAACATAGCTGATATTTATCCCGCGAAGGTGCCTTTTTTCAATTCCGTCAACAAAGTCACAAAGCATATTAAGATACTTTGTATTATTCATATGTCCGTTGAGGTCGGTATCGCTGTAGACGACACGGCGCTTTGCAACCTCTGTGTGCTCCTCGGCGCGCGGCATCCGGACTCTCAAAGGAATGTCCATAGTAAGCGCTTCTTCAGGCTCGCCACCAATTCCCGTGTTTTCCTCTACGCGAAGCAGCTTTTTCTCTTCAAAATCGAGCAGCGCCCACACGGTAAAAATATTAGCGACAACCTCGCCGTCCTTGACAAGCTGATAGCAGCGGTTGAACGAAAGACCTCGGCTATTCGCAGCTGCAAAGGTGTACCCTTCGCAAGTGTCACCGTCGCGCAGCTCCTTTTTTATTTCAATAACAGCACGGCTGAGTAAAAAGCCCTTGCCCTCTTTGCGAAGGTCATCATTGCTCGGCGGATACTTTATCATCTGATGCGCGCCAAGCTCCTCAAGCTTTGCAAGAAGCACTGTAGGACGGAGATTTCCGTGCATATCAACATCATAGCTTCTAATTTTTATCTGTTCGTTATATTTCATATTCACACACTATTAAAACTGCGGCGGTAAAGACCGCCGCAGTTCTTTTTTATATTAGAGTGTATTTGCAGAACCGAGAACGTTCTTAATCTTATGAGCAACCATCTTCTTAACCTCAGCACGTGCAACAGTGAGATAAGTTCTGGGGTCAAATACGTCAGGCTGATCGTGCATTACGCGACGAATACCTGCGGTCATTGCAAGACGGATATCGGAGTCGATATTGATCTTACATACTGCAAGCTCTGCAGCCTTTCTGAGCTGCTCTTCGGGAATACCAACAGCATCGGGAAGCTTGCCGCCGATAGAGTTGATCTCCTGAACATACTCCTGCGGTACCGAAGAAGCGCCGTGGAGAACTATCGGGAAACCGGGAAGTCTCTTGCCAATCTCTTCAAGAATGTCAAAACGGAGCGGAGGGGGAATAAGAATACCCTTCTCGTTACGTGTGCACTGCTCGGGTCTGAACTTGTATGCGCCGTGAGAAGTGCCGATGGAAATAGCGAGAGAGTCAACGCCGGTTCTGGTTACGAACTCTTCAACCTCCTCGGGCTTTGTATAAGAGGAATGCTCTGCAACAACGTCATCCTCAACGCCTGCAAGCACGCCAAGCTCACCCTCTACAACTACGCCGTGAGCGTGTGCATACTCAACTACCTTCTTGGTAAGAGCAATGTTGTCCTCAAAGCTGTGGTGAGAGCCGTCAATCATAACGGAGGAAAAGCCACCGTCGATACAAGACTTACAGATCTCAAAATCTGCGCCGTGGTCAAGGTGAAGTGCAAGGTCAATGCCTGTATCCTTAATAGCAGCCTCGGCAAGTGCTACCAGGTACTCGTGCTTTGCATACTTTCTTGCGCCTGCGGAAACCTGAAGAACAACAGGGGAACGAAGCTCATCAGCAGCCTCGGTAATAGCCTGAATAATCTCCATATTGTTGATGTTGAAAGCACCGATAGCGTAGCCACCCTCATATGCCTTTTTGAACATCTCTTTTGTTGTTACAAGTGCCATATTTCGTTTCTCCTATGTTTGAATTTCACTCTA